>JBFFNE010000031.1:0-27869 GCA_041563315.1 Thiohalomonadaceae bacterium | reverse complement strand
TGTACGAGAGGTTAATGTACTGCATGTCGGCTAACAATCGTTTCCAATTGACACTTGAACTTCAGTCGCTACGCTCCTTCCGCACAATTGAAGCGCGCCGTTAGGCGGAGAAAGAGCACGCATGGAACTACGTGAAGCAACTCAACCTGACTTCGAGGCAATTGTCCGGCTGGTTCCAACCGAAGATGAATTGTTTCGCGTATATCCAAAGGGAAAGCACCCCTTCACCGTTGATCAGGTCCATTCATTGGCGAAGTCGAGAAATGAGCTTACCGTTGCCGTTGAAAGAGGAGGGGTGATTGGTTTCGCCAATCTATACGACGTCGAGCAAGGCAAATGGGCCTTCGTCGGCAATGTTGTGGTGGCCAGAGAATTTCGCGGCCGAGGAATTGGGCGTCTATGGGTATCCCAAATGATCCGGCAGGCATTCGATAAGTATGGTGTCAGTGAAGCAAGAATATCCGTCTTCAATGACAACACTCCGGCGCTGCTGCTATATGCGGGAATGAACTTCAAACCGTATGCCATAGAAGAACGGATAAATCCTTCGGGTGTGCGGGTTGGTTTGATACATATGAGGCTCGGGCAAAATGAGCGTAAAGCCTAACCACAGCGTCAATTCGGGTGCCCGCCCGCGCTGCGTGCTGCCGGGCACCGGCTACGCTGGTTTGTAGCCTAGTATTTATCATCACCGTAGGTACTACTACGTTTGTCTATTTACCGTTCTGTAATTCTGGGGGCAGCCTATGGCAACATATACCATTCATTCCATGGATCTTGTTGTTTTCTCTTACCAACTCTTTAACAGAAGCGATGGTTTACAGGCTTGGCATTATTGTGCCGCTTGCCGGCTCCATTGAGGCGAATTACATACTCCTCATTTCTGCGTTATTTTTGGCGCACCACATCTTCGTGGTATGCCAAATGCATATTCGGTGCGTTAATGGCAGGGTTTCTGGGTTGGTTGGTAGCAAAATAGGTAGTAGAAACAAAGGGTGTTTTTTTGGTATCGGGAATTCACCTATTACAAGACATCGTGATTTTTACGGCCTTCGTTACGGCCGCGGCTAAAAAAATCATTTAACCTGACCTCTGAGACGCTGCGCGCCTCTGAAACAGGTTAGCTAAAACGGTAACAGGAAACCAGTTGAGGGGGAATGTTGAACATGAAGAACCGGATTGCAATTGACGCAAGCGAAGCGCCAGGGAGAAGTACGCCATCGATTTATCCGGAGCCATTCGCGTCTCTTATGATAGGCCGCGACAAGCGCCCGCTTGGGACCTTATTCGGTGTAGTCAATTTCGGAGTTAACCTCACGCGCCTAGCTCCAAATGCGATGTCAGCCCTGAGGCATGCGCACTCGAAACAAGATGAGTTTATTTATGTCTTGGAAGGGTACCCGACGCTGCGAACGAGTGATGGCGATATGCGACTATCGGCAGGCATGTGCGCAGGATTCAGGGCAGGAACTGGAAATGCCTGCAATCTCATTAACGAAACACAAGAAGATGTAGTGTTTCTGGAAATTGGCGATCGCACACCGGGAGACGAAGTGGTTTATCCGGATGATGATCTTCTGGCAACCATGGTTGATGGCGATTGGCAGTTTTCACACAAGGATGGAACACCATACTAAGGCTGGACCGAAACGAATATGCTGCCAATAAGAAAAGAGACGGAGGGATTAATAGTCACCAACGTTTACCACGGGTTAAAGTTTATTCCCTCAGTCCCCTTCTTTTCTTCAAGCCGCGCTGGAGAATGGCTTACTCCAGTCGGGTGATAGTGACGAGGGCGACCGGGCTATCGAAGCGATGGGAGGCGTTGAGTGCCGATCCGCTCAGGCCATCATCACTACTGATCACTCCGGGGTGGCCACCAACACTGTCCCGATCATCGCGCACAGTGTTATAACCTTCACCGCCCGCTGCAGGCCCAGGGACTGTGGCCACGCTCTCGCTGTTGGCCTCGGTACCGGCATCGTATGCTCTCACGGTAATGCTTCGGCTCTGCTGCCTGGCCAACCCATCGAGAATTTCGGCCTTTATTCCGGTAAAGCCGTCATTGGTATTTACCAGCATGGTCGCCAGACTCAGGGCAAGGTTTCCTTTCGCATGGCTCATGAGCGTGACACTGCTGCTTGTACCCGGCAGAATCGCCGTGCTATCGGCGACCGTTGTTATCACCGCTGGATTGGCGCTTGCCTCCAGTAGCAGGGCATCGGGATTCCCACCCTCGGCAAGCCGTTCCAGCCCATCGCTGGCGGCGCTACCCACTTGCCAGATAGCGTAACCATCACGATGGAGAATCACCGCCAGTGGGGAGAGAGGCTGTGCCTCCGTCAGGTTGGTTACTCTCACTTCGTAACTCACTCTATCATCATCACGGTGATAGCAGCCTGCCAATAGCGTCATTGCCAGCAACGGTACCGTTGCCAGGTAAAAGTGATTGCGTTTCATGACAGACCTCCTAGTTGACGGTAATGACTAACTCGGCCACTGGGTTCAGCCAACGGTGTACGCGGCTGTCGAGATCGCTGGCACCGCCAGTCGGGTCAGTGTCACCCAGCACGCCACGATGTATGTGTACCACCGTGTTAGCTTCTGTCGTGGTGACACTCGTGCCTCCTGTGCCTGCAGCCCCTCCCGGATCACCCGGGACCCCGGCAACCCCTGGCGTGCCGCCACCATTCACGATTTCATTATTCGCTTCGGTCCCGGCATCGTACCCGTTAAGGGTGTAGCGATAGGTACCTGCGACAACGGGTATCTTCATCTCGTCAAGGCCGACGAAGCCGTCATTGGTCGGCAGCAGCATGGCGGTGATGGAGAGATGATCGTTGCCGCTGCTGGTCATCATCGTGAAGCTGGTCGATGCGCCGGGAGCTAGCAGACCGGTGGCAGGATTTTCTGCGTTATCTGCGCCGAGCACCGTGGTGTCGGCGACCAGGCCAGAGATGTCACCGCCTTCGGCCATCGCCTGCAAACTGGTGGTGGCGGCAACACCTGGCTGAAATAGATGGTTTCCGCCGGGGTGAGCGCTGATCAGCAGCGGGGTGAAGTAGGTACCGTGAGTGAGATTCGTGATGGTGATGTCCAGGTCCTGGGCCATCACCGGCATTGCAGCCAGTGAGCCGGCAGCGATAAGTGAATAGATGATCCGTTGCATGGTTGTGTCCTCTTATCCGGTTGCAGAAAATTGATACAGCATGGATAGGTATAAACAACGGCTATCACACTCGACTCACATTTATTACACGTTTTTATCACAGCGATGCTTACTGCAACGGGGAGCAGCAGGGTTTTTTAGCTAACTGTGCTCGGAGCAGAATGGGCGTATTTAAGAATAAAAATGGAAAATACTTCGTTATACCCGCCTGCTTTTTTCGGGGAACGAGTATTAAAAGACCTCTTGAAACGAGTTGGTCCTTTGCGTCTTTGCGCTTTCGTGTTGGGTGTTTTGGTTTTTAGCTGTGTTGGTGATTAACGTTTCTCGGCGACCAGGCAGGCTTCGTTTCGCAGGCCCAGGCTAGTGTCTCCGATCACGCCCTCTTCGCGGTAGATCCGGACGGTCAGATCGGGAAAGAGTTGCAGCAGTTCGTTGCGTTCCAGAAGGAAGGCAGGGTTGCCAGGCCCCACGGCGGGGTCGACCTTCTCCCGGAGGAAGGTCTGGTAGTACAGCAGGCCACCGGGGCGCAGGGCGTTGCTGATCGCCGGGCAGAGGCTGCGGTCGAGAAAGCGGCTGACGATGATCACATCGAAGCTGGCGGGTGGCGGTGGCCGGGTGATCACATCTCGCGCTTCGCAGAGGATCGGCAAACCCGTTTCGGCCGCCCGTGAGGCGACTCTTTCCATCACCACTTCAGAGATATCCCAGGCGGAACAGGCCAGGCCCCGACGGGCCAGATAGAGTGCGTTGGCGCCCTCGCCAGCGGCAAGGTCTAGCGCGGTGCCGTTTTGCGGCAACAGGTAGCCATACTCCCTGAGGACAAAGGCCGGACCCGCATCCGGGTGCACCGTATCGTGATAGCGGTGATCCCACTTTTCCCGATCTTGCTCCGACATTTTATTTGCGCCAGAAGGCGGGGGTCAGCAGCACCAGCAGGGTAAAGATCTCCAGACGCCCGAGTAGCATGGCGAAACAGAGGACCCATTTGGCGAAGTCTGGCAGGCTCGCATAACTGAGCGCCACATCACCGAGCCCGGGGCCAAGATTATTCATGGTGGCGGCGATAGCCGAGAAGGCTGTGACCTGATCGAGGCCTACAACCATCATCAGTAATAGCAGGATGCTGAAAATCGCAACATAGGTACCGAAGAAGCCCCACACAGAATCAATGACCCGATCAGGTAGGGGTTTGCCACCGATCTTGATCGGGATCACCGCGTTAGGGTGGACCAATCGACTAATCTCACGCATCCCCTGCTTCAGGAGCAGCAGGAAACGAATCACCTTCATGCCGCCACCCGTGGAGCCGGCACACCCGCCGATGAAACTGGCGAACAGTAACAGGACCGGCAGGAAGCCGGGCCACAGGGCGTAATTGCTGGTGGTATAGCCGGTCGTGGTGCCGATGGAGACCGCCTGAAAAACCCCGTGTAGCAGGGAGTCAGTGAAATCATCGAAGGTGGCATTCATGTGTAGATAGAAGGTGGCGATTACCGCGATGATGCCGAGCACAGTGATATAGGTCTTGAACTCGGCGTCATGCATGTACGGTTTGAAATTCTTACCACGCCAGGCGAGGAAGTGCAGTGCGAAATTGACCCCGGAGAGGAGCATGAATATGATCGCGACCAGCTCAATGAGTGGCTTGTCCTGAAAGTAACCCATGCTCGCATCATGGGTCGAGAAACCACCAATAGCGACAGTGGAATAGGCGTGGCCGATGGCATCGAACAGTGTCATTCCCGCCAACCAATAAGCCATCGTACAGCTGACGGTGAGTCCGAGATAAATGTACCAGAGCGCTTTGGCCGTTTCGGTGATGCGCGGGGTGAGTTTGTTGTCTTTCATCGGGCCGGGTGTTTCTGCCCGGTAGAGCTGCATACCACCGATGCCGAGCATGGGTAGGATCGCCACTGCCAGCACGATGATCCCCATGCCGCCGAGCCATTGTAGCTGCTGCCGATAATAGAGTAGCGAGGGCGGCAGGCTGTCCAGGCCACTAATCACGGTGGCCCCGGTGGTGGTGAGTCCCGAGAAGGACTCGAATACGGCATCGGTGACCGACAGGTTTGGCTCGGCGCCTACGGCAAAGGGCAGGGCACCGAATACGCTGAGCACAGTCCAGAACAAGACCACCACAACGAAGCCGTCACGTAGCCGCAACTCCTTGTGAACACTGTGTGCCGGGAGCCAGAGCAGCAGACCTGTAATAAGGGTGAGGGCAAATGCCAGCAGAAAAGACAGGTGGAACCCGTCACCATAGATGGCCGAGACCAGGGTAGGCGGGAACATGGTGGTGCTGAACAACATCAGCAATATGCCGAGGATGCGTTGGATGGCGGTAAGCTGCATGTGTTTTCTTTATCAGCCAGATAATGCTGGGTTTAGTCAGGTTTTCTCATAAATGATTCGTAAGCGTACTGATAGCGAAGCAATCAAAAGATTATACTTTTATGCCAGTTCAGGGCCAACGTCGATAAGGTCTAGCGTCCCGTCACAGTACTCTGACTACTCGTTCTCTGCGTTTTTTACGGGATACATCCGGTTAGAGGAAGGTGATGCCGACCTGGAACAGACGCTCGACTTCCGGGATCCGCTTCTTGTCCACCACGAACAACAGAACGTGGTCCTCGGCCTCAATCACCGTATCGTGATGGGCGATAAGTACCTCATCACCGCGTACTACGGCGCCGATAGTGGTGCCATGGGGCAGCTTGATATCTTCAACGGCGCGTCCGACCACCTTGGATGAATATTGATCACCATGGGCGATTGCCTCGATCGCCTCGGCAGCCCCGCGGCGCAACGAGTGCACCATCACCACATCACCTCGACGCACGTGGGCCAGCAGGGAGCCGATGGTTGCCTGGGGTGGTGAGATGGCGATGTCGATGTCGCCACTTTCAACCAGGTCGACGTAGGCCGCGCGGTTGATCAGTGCCATCACTTTGCGAGCGCCAAGACGCTTGGCCAACATCGCCGAGAGGATATTGGCCTCATCATCGTTGGTCAGCGCACAGAAGACATCGGTATCCTCGATATTTTCTTCCAGCAGCAGCTCCTCATCGGCAGCATCAGCATGCAGGACAATCGTGCGCTCAAGCTCTTCGGAGATGGCGACAGTGCGCGGGGCGTTGTGATCAATGAGCTTGACCTGAAACTGATGTTCCAGCGCTTTGGCCAGACGGGTGCCAATATTGCCGCCACCGGCGATGATTACACGCTTGACCGGTTTCTCCAGGCGGCGCAACTCGCTCATGACTGCACGGATATCTTTCTTGGCGGCAATGAAGAAAACTTCATCATCCGCTTCAATGACGGTGTTGCCCTCGGGATTAAGGGCACGACCTCGGCGGTAGATAGCGGCAACACGGGTCTGCACACCAGGCATGTGATCGCGTAGCGTACGTAACTCATGTCCGACAAGCGGTCCACCGTAATAGGCCTTGACCGCAACCAGCTGGACGCGACCGCCGGAGAAGTCCAGTACCTGCAACGCACCGGGATGTTCGATCAGGCGGTGCACATAGTCGGTGACCAGTTGCTCAGGGCTGATCATGACATCGACGGGCAGCGCATCCTGACTGAACAGTTCCGGATACGTGAGATATTCCTGGGCGCGAACTCGTGCGATTTTGGTGGGGGTGCGAAATAGTGTAAAGGCAACCTGACAGGCGACCATATTGGTTTCGTCGCTATTGGTTACCGCGATGATCATATCGGCGTCCTCAGCGCCGGCGCGACGCAAGACATCCGGGTGAGAGGCCTTGCCGGAAACTGTGCGCAGGTCGAGACGGTCCTGCAAGTCTTGCAGCCGCTTGCTGTCGGAGTCGATAACGGTGATGTCGTTAGCCTCACTGGCTAGATGGTTGGCCAGCGAGGAACCTACTTGTCCGGCACCGAGAATGATTATTTTCATGGGCGAATTTTTTTTGCTCTGCTCATGCCTGCACGATGTGGGCACATTCTAGCCCTATGCTTCGCTATTTGCGAGGAGCTCTCTGCGCTCGCAGACAAATTGAACCGAGCACATAGTAGACCCATTCTATAGACTCCTTTTTCTTTTTTTTCGTATTTGTCTTTATCGGGAGGTGAAGCGTTTGGGATCGATACCTAGAGTACGCAATTTGCGATAAAGGTGGGTGCGCTCCATGCCCGCGTGCTGTGCGACCTGGTTGACGCTGCCATCAAAACGTTTTAGCAGCACTTCAAAGTAGCAGCGTTCGAACTGTTCGCGTGCCTGACGGAGCGGCATCTCGTAGGCCGCCGCTGCCGGGTCGATGACTGGGCCTTGCCTTTGTTGCCCGAGGGCTTCATCCACCTCGTTAATGTCAAGCTGTCGATCATGTCCGATAATCAGCAGGCGCTGAACGAGATTTTTCAATTCACGGACATTACCGGGCCATGGATGTTGACGTAAACGGTTAAGTGCCGCGGTAGTAAAGCTGCGATAGGGGAGGTTGTCGCTTTCTACAAAGTAGTCGCTGTAAAAAGCGATCAGGTCGAGTACATCCTCGCTGTGCTCGCGCAGTGCAGGGATGTAGAGCGAGACCACATTGAGCATGTAGTAAAGATCTTCATGAAACTGTTGCAGCGCAATACGTTGTTCAAGGGGGTAACGACTGGCGGCGATGAGGCGGACGTTGGCGGCCACTGGTGTACTGCCGCCATGTCGTTGGAAGGTTCCCTCCTTGAGCAGGCGAAGCAGGCGGTGCTGCAGTTGGAGATCGAGCTCGGCGATATCATCGATATAGAGAGTGCCGCCGTTGGCCTGGTCGAGCAGGCCGTAGTGGACCTGTTCATTATTCTCACTGCCAAACAACAGTTCGGAGGCCTGGTCCATTGTGGTCATCACACTGATGTCAGCGCGCAGAAACGGGCCATCTCGGCGGGGGCTGTTGTTATGCAGGTAACGGGCAAAGAGGTGTTTGCCACTTCCGGGATCGCCTCGTAACAACACCGGGGTTTCATGTTGTGCGATCTGCTTTGCCTGCTGGCGTAGCTGCCTGAATTGAGGACTACGCCCAATGGGCTCGCTAACCGACTGGTTCGTCTGGCGCAGGCTGGCATTTTCCCGGTGCAGGATGGCACTTTGGAGCGCATGCTCGATAGTAAGCAAGAGCTTTGCAAGGGAGAGGGGTTTTTCGATGTAGTCATAGGCACCGAGCCGGGTTGCCTCTACCGCGGTCTCCACATTGCCGTGACCGGACATGATGATGACCGGTTGAGTCAGGGGCTCCTCTGCGGTCCACTCCTTGAGCAGGGTGATGCCGTCGACATCCGGCATCCAGATATCGAGCAGGATCAGGTCGGGGCGTTTGACTCGACGTGCCTGGCGTGCGGATGCAGCGTCTTCTGCGCTGGATACCGAGTAGCCCTCGTCCTCCAGGATCTCCTGCAACAGTCGGCGGATGTCAGGTTCGTCATCGACGACCAGAATGTGCGGTGTGGTGCTCATAGGCGTTCGCTGGTCGGTATAGTTATGTCTGCATCATCAACGTCGGCACTTTGGTCAGCCGCTTTGCTCTGCACCGGCAGGCGTAAAGTGATGCAGGCGCCGCCGGTTTCTCTGTTTTCCGCCCACAGGATACCACTATGTTCTTCCACGATCTTTTTGACTATCGCCAGACCAAGACCGGAGCCTTTCGGCTTGCTGGTGATGTAGGGCTCAAACAGCTGGCCCATAAAGGATTCCGGGATCCCGGGGCCATTATCTTCAAAGCGCATTTCAATAAATCGGTAGCTCTCTTTCTCTGCAGGATTGACGGAGACATCCAGAGTCAGTGGAGCTAATCCGTCACCGGCTTCAAGGGTGTTCTTGATGAGATTATGGAGCAGCTGACGCAACCTGCCCACATCAGCCTCGATCGGTGGCAGTGGTGGATGGATGTGCAGGTGGACAATAATGCGCTCATCGCCGTGGTAGAGATCGAGCACCTCATTGAGCAGTCTGGCAAGATCGACAGACTCCAGCTGAAGTTTGGGCGTGTGAGCGTAGTCCGAGAATGCCTTGACCATCTTTTTCATGCTCTCCACCTGTTGCACGATAGTGTGGGTGGAGCGGTCCAGCACCTCGGCATCCGCACTGGGCATGGTGTTGAGGTATTTGTGGCGCAGGCGCTCGGCGGAGAGCTGGATCGGCGTCAATGGATTCTTGATTTCGTGGGCGAGGCGCCGTGCCACTTCACCCCAGGCTGCATCACGTTGCGCTTGGATCAGGGCGGTAACATCATCGAAAACGATTACGTGTTCACCTTGAGCGCTGCCGCCTCCACGTAGCGGGGAGCCCCGGCAGATGAGAACCTGTCGTCCATTGGGACCAAACAGCACCACCTCTGCCTGCCAGGTACCATGGTTATGATCGAGCTGATTGGCGATGGTCTCGACCAGCGGCTCCAGCTGTGGATATCGTGCCTGCATGACAGCCAATGACAGTTCGGGGTTTGGGCCGATTTCAAGTCCCAGAATCTGTTCTGCAGCGCTATTGACAGTGCGTAGTGTGGCGGTGTCATCAAGGGTGAGCACACCGGATGAGAGGCAGGAAAGGACGGCCTCCAGATAACCTCGCTGCTCTTCCGCATGGCGTTGGCTTTTACTGGCTTCGTCCCGGGCGCGGGCGATTTTGCGCGTCATTTCATTGAATGAACGCACCAAAAAACCGAGCTCGTCGCGACCGGGCATCGATAAACGCATGGTGTAGTCACCCGCCGCCACGGCACGGGTTCCTTCTGCCAGGTCACTGATGGGTGCGGCCAGGCGGCGGGCGGAGAAGAATGCCGCCCATACGGCAGTGAGCAGGCTGAGCAGAAGCACCAAAGATAGCGTTAGGGTGAAGCTGTATTTGAGTGGCTGGCGCAGGTACGCCAGCTCTTTGTACCGGGTAAAGGCCTCCTGGACGCTGTTAGCGAGGGTATTCAGGCGCTCGGGAACAGCATAGAGAGCATGAAGCAGGCGCGGCTCGCCAAGCGGATCGGGGTTGGGGACCAACATCACAATGCGCATGTGCAAGCCGCGGTCGCGGATCGGTTCCAGGGCAGCATACTCAAGACCACGACGCAGTTGTAAGAGAATGGCATTATTGGGCAAGGTCGGAATGATGGTGGATGGATCGATCGAGCTGCTGGTGATAACACGGCCGTTGAGTCCCAGCAGGGTCAGTTCAACCGCTTCACTGCTCTCTCGCATCGCGTGGATCTTGAGCCGGGCGGTGGAGTCGGACTCCATGGCCAGGCTCTCCACCTGCAGGCGACTCTGACGCAACAATTCACGCAGGCGACTGTCCAGGGAAGTACGGCCGAGCTCGAGGGCATCCTCCAGCGCTTGCTCGACTCGCAGGTCAAACCAGCTGTCGATGCCACGATGCAGGAATTGTAGGGAAAAATAGTAGAGCACCGAGATCGGGGTTACCGCCAGGATCACGAACATAATCACCAGACGAACGGTCAGTCGTGAGCCGGGCGCGCGCTCACGGTAGCGACTGATGACCGAGATTATCTGGCGTGCAATGAGTGCGAGTAATAGCAACAGGGCCAGGATGTTGATGGCCAGCAGGAGAGAGTAGAGACGGCTGAAAACAACCGAGTTCTGCGTGGCGGCGCTCATCATGTACAGCGAGCTAAGCAGCAGGATGAACAGCAGCAGAATCGGCTTGGGGCCAGAGGTAATGCGCTTTAGGGTGTCAAGTACCATGTATACCAATCACTGTTCAGGCGCCATGAGGGAGTGATGTAGGCCAGGGGGCGGAGTGGCGATGGTAGAGATTCGATATCGAGCGCTGCTTGTAGCTGTACCTCGTAGCGCTCATCCTCCTTGATCAATTGCGAGTCAACCAGGGGAAAGTCGTGAAGTGTACCCATGGCATCAAGAGCCGCATAAAGCGACTGGAAGGCATAAAAGGCACCGCTATTGAGGTTTTGCAGTAAATACTGGTGTGACAGAGGATGAAACTGGAGTCGAAAGCGCTGTTCGAGGGTGGCTACGGTTGCATCGTACCACCAGTTGCGCTCGCGCTGAATTTCAATGGAGAGCCGGAGCGTCAGGGGCACGCCGTTCTGCAGTGCATCCAGGGCATCGTCACTAAAGCGGTAGTCCACGTGGGCATCAAGCAGGTAGACATTGTCCTGCAAGCGGGTTTCTACCCCAGTAATGGCAAATTCACCCGCATGCAGCGGCAGGGCGAGCAGGAGGCCGAGCACAAGGAGCAGACGACGGCTACCGTGAAAGGCGTGAGAGGCCTGTTCAGTGATTGCTGTCGCCTTTTTTAATGCATGCGTAGAAAAACCCATCCATTCCGTCCTGATCCGGGAAAATTTGCCTTCCCACCTCAACAGCGCAGCCCCACTCGGCAATGATCGGTTGCTCCCATGCATCATCATGGTTGGCAAGGAAGTTTGCAAGCGGCGCGGAGTTCTCCTGCGGCAAAATTGAGCAGGTGGCGTAGACCAGCATACCGCCTGGTGCCAACATGGGCCAGAGGTTCTCAAGGATGGCCTCCTGTAGTGCAACCAGCCGGGGGATGTCATCGGCCTGGCGTAGCAGCTTAATGTCGGGATGGCGGCGGATCACCCCGGTGGCCGAGCAGGGGGCATCAAGCAGAATGCGATCGAATGGCACACCATCCCACCAGTCGGAGCGGGAGGCATCGGCGGCGACCAATGTGGCACTCAGGCCGAGGCGATCCAGGTTTTCCTTGACGCGTTGCAATCGCTTTTCTTCGATATCAAGAGCAATTAGTGTTATTTCCCTGCAAATTTCCAGAAGATGGCTGGTTTTTCCTCCGGGGGCGGCGCAGGCGTCGAGTACTCTCATACCCGGCTGTGGCGCAATCAAGGGCGCAGCCAATTGTGCGGCACTGTCCTGTACCGAGACCTCTCCTTGGGTAAAACCGGGCAGCTGCTCCACACTGGCGGGTGTTTCAAGAATCAGGGCGTCAGGAGCATGAGGAGATGCGAAGGCAGTATGCCCTTCGGCCTGGAGTTTCTGCAGGTAGTCATCCCGAGAGGATTGGCTGCGGTTAACACGCAGCACCATGGGCGGGCGCTGGTTGTTGGCCGAGACAATCGCTTGCCACTCATTGGGCCACGCCTGCTGCAGCAGCTGCAGCAGCCAGTCAGGGTGAGCGCTGCTGGCTACGGCGTCGGATTCGAGCCGTTGTTCGATGGTCTCGCGCTCGCGCTGGAAGCGACGCAGCACGGCATTCACCAGCCCCTTGGCCCAGCCCTTTTTCAGCACGGCGGTGACGGCCACCGTTTCCGAGACCACGGCATGCGCGGGTATCTCCATATAGGCCAGCTGGTAGAGGCCAAGCAGCAGCAGACTCTGGATATCGCTATCTTTGCTTTTGAGTGGTTTGTCCATCAGGGCAGTCAGGATGGCTTGCAGGCGTGGCGCCCAGCGCAGGGTGCCATAGCAGAATTCCTGTGCCAGGGCGCGGCGCTCCAGCGGCAGCCCCTGGAAGCTGTGTGGCAACAAGGTAGAGAGTGATTGTCCCTCCTGCAATACCCGAGTGAGAACGGAAACAGCAACGGCGCGAGGGTTCTGTCCCCCCTTAGCCACCGAGGATAACTCCTTCAACGGCATTGGCATTGAGGAAGTCGGCCACCTCCTGGGGTTTGCCACCGGGGCGCTGCAGGCGCAGCAGGCGCAAAACCCCTTCTCCGCAGGCAATATCGATTCCCTCTCTGTCCGCGCGGATCACGCTGCCAGCGGGTTGGTTTGTGCTCTCGTCCAGCGCTCTGGCATCCCAGACCCGCAGCACCTCACCCTTATAATGGGTTTGCGCCACCGGCCATGGGTTGAAGGCTGCCACCTGACGGGCGATCTGTACGGCCGCCTCCTGCCAGTTGATCTCGGCCTCGGCCTTGTGCAGCTTTTTGGCATAGCAGGCCAGGCTCTCATTTTGCTGCTGCGCGGTCAGCTGCCCGTGCTGCAACCCTTCGAGCGCTTCGCTGATGGCACGGGCGCCAAGGGCGGCGAGGCGATCGTGCAGCGTCTGGGCGTTGTCGCTCTCGTGGATCGGGGTGCTGAGTTTGTAGAGCATATCGCCGGTATCAAGGCCCACATCCATCTGCATGATGGTGATGCCGGTTTCTTCATCGCCGGCCAGGATCGCCCGCTGAATGGGCGCGGCACCGCGCCAGCGCGGCAGCAGGGAGGCGTGAATATTGAGGCAGCCGAGGCGCGGAATGGAAAGGACTTCGGCCGGCAGCAGCAGGCCATAGGCGGCAACGATCATCACATCCGGTTCGAGCGCGGCGAGCCGGGCCTGTTCGTCGGGATTCTTCAGGCTCTCCGGCTGGCGCACCTCAATGCTGTGCTCCAGGGCCAGTTCCTTAACCGGACTGGCCTTGAGCTTGCGTCCGCGACCGGCCGGGCGATCCGGCTGGGTATAGACCGCACTGATGTGGTGTGGGGTCTTGAGCAGGGCGGCAAGGGCAACGGCCGCAAACTCCGGTGTGCCGGCATAGACGATATTCAGTGGGGTCATCAGGAATTTTTTTAGTTAGTTAGTAATTACATGGTCTGCCGAAGCTGTTTTTCAAGCTTCTTACGGATACGTTGACGCTTGAGGGTGGAGAGATAGTCGACAAACAGTTTGCCATCGAGGTGGTCAATTTCATGCTGAATACAGACCGCCAGCAGGCCACCGGTTTCCAGCTCAAAGGGCTCGCCGTTTCGGTCAACGGCCCGAACCTTGATCCAGTCAGCGCGTTGCACTTTTTCATAGATACCGGGCACCGAGAGGCAGCCTTCGTCCATCTCCTCCTCGCCCTGCTTCTCAAGGATTTCCGGGTTGATCAGCACCAACGGATCGTTCTTTTCCTCGGAGACATCGATAACGACCACACGTTTGTGGACATTTACCTGGGTGGCGGCAAGACCGATGCCGGGGGCATCATACATGGTATCGAACATAGCCTCGATGAGCGTGTGCAGGGCATCATCAAACCGATCGACCGGCTTGGCGACGGTGCGAAGGCGCTCATCCGGGAAATGTAAAACTGTTAGGTGTGCCATAGTGATTCCGTCAAAAAGCTATAGTAATGGCGTAGCTTTTGTTGCTAAAGTAATGATCATACAGAATTCTTTATCCCAATCGCCACTCTTTAGAAGGTGGGGGATATTCGTTAAACTTGCCAGGTATGCTCATGGTAACAAAACCGTATCATCATGCCCGCTTTCTGTCCGGCCATCTGCTGGCAGTCGTAACACTGTTCCTGCTCGCAGGCTGTGCCTCCACCCCTGAAGAGCCGCACGAGCCAGAGCCGATGCCTATGACCGAACCGGCTCCCGTGGTAGAAATGGTTGAACCCACCCCCGCTCCAGTCGTTGAACTCAAGCCCGACTATCCTGAGAAATATGTCGTAGTGAAAGGTGATACCCTGTGGGACATCGCCGAGCGTTTCCTCAAGAGTCCCTGGCAGTGGCCCCGGTTGTGGCAGAGCAACCCCCAAGTAACCAATCCCCACTTGATCTACCCGGGAGACATTCTCTCCATCTACTTTATAGACGGCAAACCGGTGCTTGAAGTTCAACGTAACGGCAAGGTCGTGACTGATGCACGGGTGCCTGATGAGGTCAGGGTGCCGGATGAGGTCAGGGTGCCCCGGGAGGTCCTCGATAAACACTACCCCACAGTCAAACTCTCGCCGAGGGTGCGGGAGACGAGCATCGAAGAGGCGGTTCCGACCATCCCCTTTGACGCAATCAATCCCTTCCTCTCCCGTCCGCGGGTAGTGACCAAGGATGAGCTGGATCTGGCACCCTACGTGGTGGCTCACGCCGATGACCACCTGGCTGCCGGTGGTGATTACCGGATCTATGCCCGCGGCCTGGAGGGGACGGGGCAGCAAGGCGATTATGTGTTGGTGCGTGCCGGACAAACCTACCGTGATCCAAATAACGGCAAGGTACTGGGCTACGAGGCGATTTACCTCGGGGAGGCTCGTCTGACACGTACCGGTGATCCCTCGACTCTGTATGTGACAAGCTCCAGCCGTGAGATCCTGCGCGGGGATCGCTTGCTGCCGGTGCAAGATAACCAGTACCAGCGAAGCTTCCTTCCCCGCGCACCGGAAAGTGTGGTGAATGCCAATATAATCGCGGTGTTTGATGGCGTGGCCCAGATCGGGCAGTACCAGGTAGTGGTATTAAACGTGGGACGCCAGGACGACATCGACGCCGGTCATGTTCTGGCGGTTAACCAGCGTGGCGGCAAAGTGAAGGATATCGTGAGCGGTGGCTTAGTGAAGCTGCCCGATGAGCGCGCTGGTGAGGTGATGGTCTTCCGTGTGTTCGAGCGGGTTAGTTACGCCCTGGTGATGAGAGCCACGAAAGCCATCCATATTCGTGATCAGGTGACTAACCCTTAAAGGCAGATACGAGAACCGAGGGAGAAGACAGAGAGGAGAGGCGAGGGAAAAGATTCGAGGGGGGCGCTTAGCGCACGGTTAATCAATTTACCGCGAGCGTAAGCGAGTTCCCTACCTTGCCTCTTGTATCTCGCTTCTCGCCTCTGGTGTTATGGAAGACAAGGACAAACTCCGTTACTGGCTGGCGTTGCTGCATGCCCCGGGTGTCGGGGTGGTAAGGTTCAGTGAGCTGCTGCAGCAAGCCGGTTCTCCAGAGCAGCTGTTTCAAAACCCCTCGCTTAGCAACACCTCAGCGGAATTGCAGGCTTATCTGCGTAATCCCGACTGGGCGAGGGTGGAACAGGATTTCGCCTGGCTGGACCAGGACGAATGCCACATTCTCACCCTGGATGAGCCCGCCTACCCTCTATTACTGCGCGAACTGTATGATGCACCGCCTCTACTGTTTGTGCGCGGTGACCCACAGCAGTTGCACAACCCTCAGTTAGCCGTGGTCGGCAGCCGCAATCCCAGCGTCATTGGCAAGGAGACGGCCTATGAGTTTTCCCGCTCTCTGGCCAGAGCCGGGATGGTCATTACCAGTGGTCTTGCACTGGGAGTCGATGCGGCCAGCCATCAGGGGGCGCTCGACGGCGAGGGGCATACCATCGCCGTTTTTGGCACTGGTCTCGACCGGGTTTACCCGGCGCACAACCGCGAGCTGGCCCACGCCATCGTCGAGGCTGGGGGGGTATTGGTTTCGGAGTACCCGCCCGGCACATTGCCCCTGCCGGGGAACTTTCCGAGGCGCAACCGCATCATAAGTGGACTGTCGCTCGGCACTCTTGTTGTTGAGGCGGCACTGCGTAGTGGCTCGTTGATTACCGCCAGACTGGCAACGGAGCAGGGAAGAGAGGTCTTCGCTATTCCCGGTTCCATCCACAATCCCCTGGCAAGGGGGTGCCATCGCCTGATCCGCGATGGGGCAAAACTGGTGGAGACCGCCCAGGACATCCTCGAGGAACTGGCACCGCAACTACATGCGGCTCTTGAGATCCCGTCAGAGGGGGAGTGCAACGCACCAGCGGGCACACCACTGAATGAGGATCATCAGCGCTTGCTTGCCAGCCTGGGTGATGCCCCCAGTGGGGTCGACCAGCTGGTTGATCGCAGCGGATTGACGGCAGAAGCCGTTTCCTCCATGCTGTTGCTGTTAGAACTGCAGGGCTATGTGATATCCACAGCGGGTGGCTACACACTGGCCGGCAAGAGAACATGAAATGAAACAAGACGTATTCGATATCCTGCTCTACCTCTTCGAGAACTACCTGTACGATGAGGCGGAGCTGGAGCATGACCGGGATTCACTGCAGCGCGAATTGCTGGAGGCAGGGTTCCGCAGGAATGAAATCGGCAAGGCCTTTGACTGGCTGGAAGGGCTAGGGGCGATTGACTACGATGGAGCGGTTCCGCTAAAGAGCGAACAACAGTCCTTTCGCATTTACTCCGATGAGGAGTACGTAAAGCTCGATACGGAGTGTCGAGGATTTCTGCTTTTTCTCGAGCAGATGGGTGTGTTGGACCATGCCACTCGTGAGATGGTTGTTGATCGAGTCATGGCTCTGGAGAGCGAAGAAGTGGATCTGGAGCAGCTCAAATGGGTCATCCTTATGGTGCTGTTCAATCAGCCCGGACAAGAGGCCGCTGTAGCCTGGATGGAAGATTTGGTGCTGGATGAGGTGGTTGGCCAGCTGCACTGATATATACAGTGGCTTGCATCGGCAGCCGTGTCACTCAGGATGGATCGGCTGCGGGAGCGGAAAAGATCGGATCTCGGTTTTCGCTATCTTGGGCTGAAAGATGTACCTCCCATGTGTGCACTTTTGCGCTTCCCCACTTCAACTCCTCTCAGTCCGACAGATAGCTGGCGGACATTTTTTTGGTTATTAATTTATGAGTAAACATCTCGTCATTGTAGAGTCGCCGGCGAAGGCGAAGACCATCAAGAAATATCTCGGCAAAGACTATGAGGTATTGGCCTCCTATGGTCATGTGCGCGATCTGCTGCCGAAAGAGGGGGCGGTAGATCCCGAGCACGACTTCGCCATGAAGTATCAGGTCATCGACAGGAACAGCAAGCATGTTGATGCCATCTCCAAGGCATTGAAAAAGGCTGACAGCCTCTACCTGGCGACTGACCCGGATCGCGAAGGTGAGGCGATTTCCTGGCATCTGCTGGAGATCCTGAAGAACAAGAAACTGCTCAAGGACAAGGAGGTGGGTCGCGTGGTGTTCCACGAGATCACCAAGCATGCGATCCGCGATGCAGTGGAGCATCCCCGTGAGTTGGCGATGGATCTGGTCAACGCCCAGCAGGCACGTCGGGCGCTTGATTATCTGGTTGGCTTCAACCTCTCGCCATTGCTGTGGAAAAAGATCCGCCGCGGTCTCTCTGCCGGACGGGTGCAGAGCCCGGCGCTACGCCTTATCGTCGAGCGCGAGGAGGAGATCGATCGGTTCAATCCGCGCGAGTACTGGAGCGTTGAGGCTGATGTCAGCAGCAAGGGACAGAACTTCAGCTCCAAGTTGATCCAGTTCGAGGGGGAGAAGGTCGAGCAGTTTTCCATCGACAACAGCGAGCGTGCCGATAGCGTCGAGGCGGCCTTGCTCAAGGCCGCTGAAGGTCGCCTGACCGTCGAAAAGGTGGTGAAGAAACAGCGCAAGCGTAACCCCTCCGCACCCTTTACCACCTCCACCGTGCAGCAGGAGGCTTCGCGAAAACTCGGTTTTACCGCGCAGCGCACCATGCGTACCGCGCAGCAGCTTTATGAGGGGATTGATATCGGTGGCGAGACCGTCGGTCTCATCACCTATATGCGTACCGACTCGGTCAATCTGGCGCAAGAGGCGCTGGAAGAGATCCGAGGCTTTATCGCCCAGCGCTTCGGCAGTGACAACGTGCCGGCCGAGCCGCGCATGTTCAAAACCAAATCGAAAAATGCCCAGGAGGCGCATGAGGCGATTCGACCCACCTCCATCCTGCGCGTTCCTGAGTCGATCCAGGCTCATCTCTCCAAGGATCAGTTCCGCCTGTATGAATTGATCTGGAAACGCACCTTGGCCTGCCAGATGGTACACGCCACGCTGGATACCGTCGCTGTCGATCTGGGTGCCGGCGAGGGCAACACTTTCCGTGCCAACGGGTCAACCATCGTCCATGCGGGCTTCATGGCCGTCTACCAGGAAAGTGTTGATGACGCCAAGGAGAAGGAGGACGACAACAAGCTGTTGCCAAAAATGCTGGAAGGCGAAAAGATCGAGCTCATCGCCTTGCGACCGGAGCAACACTTTACCGAGCCACCGCCGCGCTTCTCCGAGGCGAGCCTGGTCAAGACGTTGGAAGAATTCGGTATTGGCCGGCCTTCCACCTATGCCAGTATCATTTCCACCTTGCAGGCGCGTGAGTACGTGGAGATGGACAAGCGCCGGTTCATCCCCACCGATGTCGGCCGCGTGGTCAACAAGTTCCTGACCCAGCACTTCACTCAATACGTCGATTATGACTTCACCGCCAAGCTCGAGGACGAGCTCGATGCCGTCTCTCGCGGTGAGGAAGAGTGGGTCCCGTTGATGCATAAATTCTGGCGGCCGTTCAAGGATCTGGTCGACGACAAGGAACAGAGTGTCTCGCGCAAGGATGTCACCCAGGAAGAGCTGGAGGAAAAATGCCCGCAGTGTGGGCAACCCTTGGCGATTCGCCTCGGCCGTCGCGGCCGCTTTATTGGCTGTACGGCTTATCCTGAGTGTGATTACACCCGGAATCTCGACGACAGTGAAGATAAAAAGAACGAACCGGAAGTGGTGGAGGGGCGCACCTGTCCTGAGTGCGGCGAACCGCTGCTTATCCGCGAAGGGCGTTATGGCAAATTCATCGGCTGCAGTGCCTATCCGAAATGCAAGCACATCGAGCCGCTGGAGCAACCCGAGGACACCGGTGTCGCCTGTCCGCAGTGCAAGAAGGGCACGCTGCTGCGGCGCAAGTCTCGCCGCGGCAAGATTTTCTTCTCCTGTTCAACCTACCCCGAATGCGATTACGCGGTGTGGAACGAGCCGCTGGATGAGCCCTGCCCAGACTGCGGCTGGCCGATCCTCACGGTGAAGACCACCAAGCGTAAGGGGAGCGAGAAGGTCTGTCCGCAAAAAGAGTGTGGATATAGCGAGCCCTATGAAAAAGAGGAAGAGGCGGAAGCCGAAGCAGAATAGCCCCCGGCGACTGTCGAGTGATGTGTGCCTTTCAGGGTTACCAGAAAAAATTTATTTATTAACGAAAACTTTGGAGAACACCAGCGATGAGCAAGCCCTTTGTTGCCATTCTGATGGGGTCGGACTCGGATCTCCCGACGATGCAGGCGACCTTTGAAGTGTTGAAGTCTTTCGACATTTCCTATGAGGTGCGTATCCACTCCGCCCACCGCACTCCTGAAGCGACTCACGACTACGTAACCGATGCCGAGAAGCGCGGGTGCCAGGCCTTTATCTGTGCCGCCGGCCTGGCCGCTCATCTTGCGGGTGCCGTATCTGCCATCACCGTGCGACCGGTGATTGGCGTACCGATGGACGGCGGTCCGCTCAAAGGGCAGGATGCACTGCTCTCTACCGTGCAGATGCCGGGCGGTATTCCGGTGGCCACGGTCGCCATTGGTAAAGCCGGGGCGAAAAATGCCGGGTATCTTGCCGCGCAGATCATGGCGGTTTCCGACACCACGCTAGCGCAAAAACTCCGTGACGAGCGTGAGTCCAACAAACAGAAAATTCTGGCACGCAATGCCGAAGTGCAGAAGGAACTTGGTCTCGCGTAAAGCGCCGTGAGTGCCTTTCATCTGCGTACTGCCCGCCGCAAACTGCAGGCGGGGGGTATCGTTGCCTATCCCACCGAGGCAGTCTATGGACTCGGTTGCGACCCCCTGAATCCCGAGGCGGTGATGCGGCTGCTGGCGATCAAGCAGCGGTCCTGGCAAAAGGGGATGATTTTGATCGCCTCTGAGCCGGCGCAACTCGAACCTTTTTTATTGCCGCTAGCACCAGACATTGAGGACAAGGTGCGCGCCACCTGGCCGGGCCCAGTGACCTGGTTACTACCGGCACGGCCCGAGGTTCCCTGGTGGCTGCGTGGTGAGTACCGGACACTGGCGGTGCGGGTGACGGCCCACCCGCTGGCAGCGGCGCTGTGTGAGGCTTTCCATGGGCCCATCGTTTCGACCAGTGCCAACCTCGCCGGGCACGAGCCGGCGCGCACGGCATTGACGGTGCAGCGGGAGCTGGGTCAGCGGGTGGATTACATCCTGCATGGCGCACTCGGCGACCTGGCACAACCGACCGAGATTCGTGATGCACAAACCGGGCGCATCGTGCGGGCCGGTTGAGATGATGATTCACCGCAAAGACGCAGAGTGCGCAAAGTTTGTTCGGCAAGAGTTGGAGGTGATGTGGGGCAGTGGCTTTATGTAGGAGCCGAGTCCCTTCGGCGAATGTTCGCACAGAGGACTGGGCTCCTACGTCAGCGTCACGTTCGGTTTCGGCATCATCTCCGTTTGCGCCCATGGCGTCTTTGCGGTGAACATCCAATAGGGTTTATAAAATGAGCAACATCGATGTCGAGTCAGTAAAAGCCTACTTGCTGTCATTGCAGCAGCGCATCGTCGAGGCGCTGGAGGCGGAGGACGGCGAGGGCACGTTCATTCGCGATGAATGGCAGCGCCCGCACGAGGCGGAGAAGGGGCTCACCGGCGGCGGCATCGTGCGCTTGATGAGCGAGGGCAAGGTGTTCGAGCAGGCGGGGATCAACTTCTCACACGTGCGCGGTGAGAAGCTGCCGCCTTCGGCGAGTGCGCATCGCCCGGAACTGGCAGGGCGATCGTTTCAGGCGCTGGGCGTGTCGCTGGTCATTCACCCACGTAACCCCTACGTGCCCACCTCCCACGCCAATGTACGTCTGTTCGTCGCAGAGAAAGAGGGCGAAGCACCGGTATGGTGGTTCGGCGGCGGTTTTGATTTGACTCCTTATTATCCTTTCCATGAGGATGTCATTGCCTGGCACAAAACGGCAAAGGCGGCCTGCATGTCCTTTGGTGAGGAGACTTATCCGAAATATAAAAAATGGTGTGACGAGTATTTTTATCTTAAACACCGTGAAGAGACGCGCGGTGTCGGCGGCCTCTTTTTTGATGACCTGAACGAAGGGGATTTCGATTCATGTTTTGCTTTTTTACGCAGTGTCGGCGATGCCTATATCGCGGCCTATACACCGATCGTGGCAAAGCGTAAGGAAGCGCCGTACGGTGAGCGGGAGCGTGATTTCCAACTTTATCGTCGTGGTCGCTACGTGGAATTTAATCTGGTCTTCGACCGTGGCACCCTGTTCGGCCTGCAGTCGGGCGGACGCACCGAATCGATCCTGATGTCCCTGCCGCCACTGGTGAAGTGGCGCTATAACTGGTCGCCGGAAGCGGGAACACCCGAAGCGGATCTTTACGAAAACTACCTCAGGCCGAGGGACTGGCTTGAAGAGGAATAGCCATGGCAGATAACACACTTTACTGGCACGACTACGAAACCTTCGGTATCGATACCTTGCGGGACCGCCCCGTGCAATTCGCCGGCGTGCGCACCGATGAGGATCTGAATATCATCGGTGAGCCGCTCAACATCTTTGCCTGCCCCGCCCCCGATACCCTACCCCATCCGGTGTCGTGCCTGATCACCGGGATCACACCCCAGCAGGCGCTGGCGCAGGGGATGCCGGAGGACGAGTTCATCGCCCGTATCCACAAGGAGCTGTCAGAACCCGGGACCTGCGGTGTCGGCTATAACTCGCTGCGCTTCGACGACGAGGTGACGCGCCATACCCTCTACCGCAATCTCTACGATCCCTATGCGCGTGAATGGCAAAATGGTAATTCCCGTTGGGACATCATTGACATGGTGCGTGCCTGCCGTGACCTCCGCCCGGAAGGAATAATCTGGCCACAGCGTGAAGATGTTGAGCGCAGCAGTTTCAAGCTGGAGGAGTTGACTGCAGCGAACGGGATTGGACATGAACAGGCGCATGATGCGCTGTCTGATGTTTATGCCACCATAGCACTGGCGAAATTGATCAAGGAAAAGCAGCCGAAGCTCTACGACTTTTGCTACAAGCTGCGACGCAAAAAAGAGGTGCTGAAATATATTGATCTCAAGGATATGTCGCCGCTGCTTCACACCTCGGGGATGTACGGCAGCGACCATGGCAATACACGACTTGTGGTGCCGGTGGCACCACATCCGGTAAACAAGAACAGTATTATCGTTTTCGACCTGTCACAGGATCCGTCGCTGTTGTTGGAGCTGGGCCATAAGAAGTTGCGTGAGCGACTCTACACCCCCACCGCAGAATTGCCCGAAGGGGTAGAGCGCCCGGCACTTAAACAGATCCTGATCAATAAATGTCCGGTGATCGCGCCACTCAGTACCCTCACCGGCGAGACGGCCAAGCGACTCAATATTGACCTGGTGCGCTGTCAGCAAAATCGCCAGGCACTACTGGCAGCGAGAAAACCAATCACCGAGAAACTGGCTAAGGTATTTGCACCACAGGAGTTCGCACCGCAGAGTGACACCGATCTGATGCTCTATGGTGGTGGCTTTTTTAGCGACGCAGATAAACGCAAGATGCAGCAAGTACACGACACCGCGGCGGAAGAACTTAGCACCCAGAGCTGGGTGTTCGAAGACAAGCGGCTACCGGAAATGTTGTTTCGGTTTCGCGCCCGAAACTACCCGGAAACCCTCAACGCCGAAGAGCAGGCGCAGTGGATGGAGCACTGCCGCCACCGTCTTCTCGAAGGCGAGGCTGGGAACCGCACCTTCACTGAGTTCTTCACCGAAATCGAACGCATTCGAGTCGAAGAGGCGCCGGATGAGCGTGGGCAGCAGATTCTCGCCGAGGTGGAGAGTTTCGGGCGGGAGTTGCAGGCGTATATCGGTGGCTAGCATCGGGACGTAGAGCGTCCCAGCCGCACGCCCCCACGCAGAGCGTGGGTTTTATCATTCCCGCGCTCCGCGTGGGAATGCCGCGGCGACGCTCTGCGTTGCGCAGCGTTACTTCATCAACCCCTCGAGGGTTTCAATCACCTCGGCGTTATCCCACTCCAGCCCGCCATAGAGTGCGTAGCGAATCTTGCTCGCCTTGTCGAGAATGAAGGTGGTGGGCACCGCACTGATCATCCACTGTTCGACCACCGCCCCTTCCGGATCGAGCAGCAAGGGGAAGTCGACCTTGATCTTGTGCCTGCTAAGGAAGGTGGCGACATCTTCTTTTTCTTCGGCCATGTCCACCGCAAGGATGGCGAAGGGCTTGCCGGCCATCTTCTCCTTGAGCCGTTGCATCGAGGGCATTTCCTTGATGCAGGGACCGCAATAGGTCGCCCAGAAATTGAGCATCACCACCTGGCCTCGGTAGTCGCTCAGGGTATGGCGCTTTCCCTGCATGTCGCTGAGGGAAAAGTCAGGCAGGGCGGCTCCCTCATAGGGCTTGAGGTCTTTGGCCTGGACCGGACCGACTATCAGAAACAGTGTTAACAACAAAACCTTTTTCATTGCGTGGTCTCCAGGTTACGTAATTTTTCCAGTGCCTGCTCAACCAGCTCAGGTAGGCGCTGAGCCATGGCTCTTTCGGCGGCCGTGGCGTCGGGGCGGGAGTAGAACTGGGTGCGCACGTCGGGCAGGAGCTCCACATGCACTTTGCTGCCGCCCTTTTCCAGAGTCCGTTGCAGTTTTTTTACCCAAAATCGGGTCGGCGTATTACCCGGTTGCATGATAACAATCGGCAGGCGCGTATCGTGCACCACCTCAAGATATTCCACTGGATTTCCCGGTTCCGGGTCATGGGCGGTGAGCATGGGGAAAAAGAGAATGGCACCGACCAGGCGTTTGTCGTCCGGGTGTTGTTGATGCCAGAGGTGGGCACCGCGCAGGGCGGGAATCGCCCCATAGCCGCTGGCAGTGAGCACAACCCTCTTGTCATTCTGTGACACAGTATGCGCAATGAGTTGGGCAACTTCACCGCCCTTCAGCGATCGCATGCTGCTGGGGGCGATGGGCAGGAAATGGGCGCCGAGCAGGTCGGCGAGCCAGACCTCAATGCCTCGCTGGGCGAGGACCTCACCAGCCGCCGCCTCGGCTCGTCCAGTACCCTGATCACAGGGAAAACCAAGCAATAGCGTATCGCCCTCGGCGGTGAAGTAGCGCAGATCCATTTCAAGCCCGTCGCCAAGTATCACCGAGTCGTGCTGCGCCTCGGCGTGGAGGGCCGGCGAGAGGAGGGCAAGGCAGAACATGGCGAGAATGAGCAGCGGTGGCAAGGTAGGACTCCTTTCGCGTCTGACGGTGAACCCATACTAAATAGGCGGGCTCTGCCCTGCAACCGGCGAAAGTTTAAAGTGGCATGTTCAACGCCGAAGAAAAGGTCAAGAACGCTAAGCGCGACTGGGACGCTCGCCACCATAATATAAGGTGTTGGGATACGTAGGCGCGGCTTCCAGCCGCGACCGAACGGAGGCGCATCAGACAGTCGCGGCAAGATGCCGCTCCTACACCTTGAACTACGACTCCGGCTGGTTGCGCATGAAATCAGCGGTCTTCCAGAAGGCCGCTTCCAGTTCTTTGCGCATCGACTCCTCGATGCCCACATCCTCCATCGCCTGGACCATGCAGCGCATCCACTGATCGCGTGCGGCGCTGTCAACAGCGAACGGCATATGGCGCTGGCGGAGTCTTGGATGGCCATACTTTTCCATATACAGCTGCGGGCCGCCGAGCCAGCCGGAGAGGAACATGAAGAGCTTCTCTTTCGAGACGCGCAGGTCCCGTGCATGCATCTGGCGGATCTGTTGGGTCTCCGGGAGGGTGTCCATCAGCTCGTAAAAGCGCTCGACCAGTTCGCGGATTTTGGCTTCGCCGCCGATGCGCTCGTAGTGGGGATTTTCGCTCATGGGATTGTCGGGGTGCGGGTTCAGGGAGAAGCGGGGATTATAGCGCGATACCCCGTGGGTCTAAAGCGAGGCGGTGGGCCGTGTCGTGCCGACATTCTGGTAGAATGGGCCGATGGATATTTCCGATCTGCTCGATGACCTGAACGAACCACAGCGCGAGGCGGTGTGTGCGCCGCCGGGCAACCTGTTGATCCTGGCCGGCGCCGGCAGCGGCAAAACCCGCGTGCTGACCCACCGCATCGCCTTCCTCATCCGCACCGGCCAGGCCTCGGCCTACGGCATCCTGGCGGTGACTTTCACCAACAAGGCGGCCAAGGAGATGCGCGGTCGCATCGAAGGGCTGCTCGGTATGCCTACCTCGGGGATGTGGGTCGGCACCTTTCACGGCATCGCCCACCGCCTGCTGCGTGCCCATTGGCAGGAGGCCGGCCTGCCGCAGGCCTTCTCCATCCTTGACAGCGAGGACCAGTACCGCCTCATTCGCCGCCTGTTGCGCGAGATGAACCTGGACGAGAACCAGTGGCCGCCCAAGCAGATCCAGTGGTACATCAACGGCAAGAAGGACGAGGGGCTGCGCCCGTCGCACATCGACACCTATGGTGATTACCACGCCGAGCATATGGTGAAGGTCTACCGCGCCTACGAGGAGGCGTGCGAGCGCAATGGCGTGGTCGATTTCGCCGAACTGCTACTGCGCGCCCACGAGCTGTTGCGTGACAAGCCCGAGGTGCTGGCGCACTACCGCAAGCGCTTCCGCCACATCCTGGTCGACGAGTTTCAGGACACTAATGCCATCCAGTACGCTTGGCTGCGCCTGCTCGCTGGCGACAGTGGCGAGATGTTCGTGGTTGGCGACGACGACCAATCCATCTACGGCTGGCGCGGCGCTAAAGTGGAGAACATCCACAAGTACCAAAAAGAATTGGCCGACGTGCACCTGATCCGTCTGGAGCAGAACTACCGTTCCACCGAAACCATCCTCTCCGCCGCCAACGTGCTCATCGCCAACAACACCGATCGTCTAGGCAAGGAGTTGTGGACTGAAGGCGAGAAGGGCGAAGCGATCAAGCTCTACACCGCCTTTAATGAACTGGACGAAGCCCGTTTCGTGGTCGAGCAGATCGCCGATTGGGTGCGCCTTGGCAACCGTCGTGACGAGGCGGCGATCCTTTATCGCTCCAATGCCCAGTCGCGGGTACTGGAGGAGGCGCTGATGTACGCGCAGATGCCCTACCGCATCTATGGCGGCCTGCGCTTTTTCGAACGCGCTGAGATCAAGGATGCACTGGCCTACCTCAAATTGCTGGTTAACCGGGGCGACGATCCCTCCTTTGAGCGGGTGGTCAACACCCCCACCCGCGGCATCGGCAACCGTACCGTCGAGGTGATACGTGAGCGGGCACGGGCGAACGGTATTTCCATGTGGCAGTCGGCAACGGAGATCGTGGCGGAAAAAGTGCTGCCGGCTCGCGCCACCAATGCCGTTGCCGCCTTTCTCGAATTGATCGGCAGCCTCACCCGTGAGACCGAGGAACAGCCACTGGATGAGCGGGTCGAGCATGTAATCCAGCACAGCGGGCTCATCGAACACTTCAACAAGGAAAAAGGCGAGAAGGGCCGCGCCCGGGTGGAGAACCTGGAGGAGCTGGTCTCCGCCGCACGCCAGTTTGAATATGACGACGATGAGGGGCTGGACGACCTCTCCGCCTTCCTCGCCCACGCCGCGCTGGAGGCGGGCGAGGGTCAGGCCGACGCCTACGAGGATGCAGTGCAGCTGATGACCCTGCACACCGCTAAGGGGCTGGAGTTCCCGCTGGTCTTCATGGTCGGCATGGAGGAGGGACTGTTCCCGCACCAGCTCTCCATTGACGAGGCGGGCCGGCTGGAAGAAGAGCGCCGCCTGGCCTATGTGGGCATGACCCGGGCGATGAAGCAGCTCTACATCACTCACGCCGAGGTACGTCGTCTTTACGGCGATGAGAAATACACCCGCCCCTCGCGCTTTATCAGTGAGATCCCGGCTGATTTCCTCGAAGAGGTGCGCATGCGCGGCAGTGTCAGTCAGCCGGTGTTCCGCCGTGAGCAGGCGGGAATGGCGCAAGACAGCGATAGCGGCCTGCAGCTCGGCCAGCAGGTATCGCATCCCAAATTCGGCTTAGGCACCGTGCTACAGTGTGAAGGCAGCGGCGCGCAGACCCGAGTGCAGGTCAACTTCGACGAAGTGGGCAGCAAGTGGCTAGTGCTGGCCTATGCCAAGCTGCAGGCGGTGTGAAAAAAGCCTTGAGCAGGCTGTTGAAATTCTATTAATGCGGCACGATAGGG
>JBFFNE010000030.1:0-28965 GCA_041563315.1 Thiohalomonadaceae bacterium | reverse complement strand
GATCTGGCATCTTTGCTCATAGGTCAGCTGCTTGTAATTGCTCATCGTTGCATCTCTTGCCGGGGAAGAAGCGGTTAGCCTACTTGCAGCTGGCCGCTACTTCCAGGGTTTCAAGTTATGCACTTATGAGTAGAATCCGGGACCTAACAGTCACATAAACACGGATATTTTGCTCTGCTGCGCGCCGCAAAATTCCTGTTATGCAGAGCGTTGATGTCTGCTCCTGGGTGTTCTCCAGACTATATATCGATGAATACCTTAAGTCCGCTACGGTCACTATTGAGTCGCATTATGTTAGAAAGTCTAAATGAGAGTAAGAGTTTTTACTGGTGCCTACCAGTGGCATACTTCATAAATAATGGGATAGGCTGTTAGTCAACGAAGCAGATTGGGCATATAGCATGCCCTGTGTTGTTGCATATCTCAATCGTCATTAAATTTAGATTCTTAAGGATGAGTTGATGAGAATTATCGCACTAATATTACTTTTATATTCAGCGAGTATCTATGCTGAGAATATCGAATTTGAAGTGCACGATTACACAGAACACCCTGATGGCAATATAGTTGCAAAAGGAATCAGAAAATATAAAGAAAGTGACATTCAGGTTGATGAAAAACTTTATGGGGATGATGTTTATTGGGTGAAATCACTAAGGCTAACAGATGATTATGATATAGGGGTAAGTGTATATAGAGAGCCTGAGATAAAAGGATTTGGTATATGGGTTAAAAAAGACAACAAGGGGTTTAGCTGGGAATGGTTTGACATCACTAGCTCAGGGGAATTCTGTAAACGCCAAGAGACAGGTACGGTTTCAGTCAGGTACAAAGAGTATCGGTCTGATAAGGAAGTAGTAGGAATTAAATTTGATACAGATGTGTCTCTTCGCTTAAATGCCTCTAAAGATATTAATAAGGATACTCATCGCATTGTCATAAAAAAAGGAAGTGTACTGAAATTTTTGCCCAGTGCGTCTTCTCTTGATTCAGCCCCAATGGAGTGCGACAAAGGGAATTCGCTGGCACGAACTGATAGCTATCAGGATTCAATACCATTGCTTACTAAGTGTATAAACTCAGAAACGGCATCACTTAATGTAAAGCGGATTGCTTATGAGTCTAGAGCTTCTGCGAATAATCGCCTTGGCGACAACCAGAGGGCGGTTGAGGATATTGAGTTAGCTTTTGCAATAGTACCCCCATCCCAGTACTACGAATTCATTAACTACTCACTGTATCTTCGATTGGCAGGTAGGTCGGAAGATAGCTTGCAAATTGTGAAAACCGCAAAGATGCTTGATGATATGAAAGGTAAAGTCAGCATGATGACTCAGTATCACCTGGGGTGGTCATACCAAGAGCTTGGCAGGCATCAGGAGGCAATAAAATCATTTACTTTAGGGATAGAAAAACAACCTGGCTTTCCATATGCATATTATCGTAGAAGCCTTTCATATGAAGTAGTCGGAATGGTGGATTCCGCAAAAAATGATATAGGTAAAGTACATCAACTTCTGACTAGCTCCAAATGGAATCATATATCTGATAAGGAGTTGGCGCCGCTTAGAGAAAAAATAAAGGAATATGGCATTCAATGAATGGTCGCATTGTGGAAATTAATACAAAAAGACTCGTTTGCCAGTTGGCACCATTAAAAGACTTAAACAACCACATTCCCATTGGCGTGTTCAAACGTCCAGCCTGGTCCACCTCGGTCCGTCATGTGAGGAAGGAGAGGCCAAAGCCCCTCCTACTCAATCACTGTGCGTCGAACTGCTGCCCGGTAACGCCCTTGCTGTCAGGGCCGAGCAGGTAGAGGTAGGTGGCCATGATTGCATCAGGTTTGGGCAGGGAGTTTGGATCCTCTCCTGGGTAGGCGCGGGCGCGCATGGTGGTGCGAACGGCGCCGGGATTGATGCTGTTGGCGCGTACCGTGGTGTTGCTTTCCAGCTCATCGGCCAGGATTTGCATCATGTTTTCATTCGCCGCCTTGGAGATGCCGTAGGCGCCCCAGTAGGCGCGACCTTTGCGGCCGACGCTGGAGCTGGTGAACAGTACCGAGGCATCGTCCGATTTTTTCAGCAGTTCCAGGCAGGCGCGGGTCATCAGAAACGGGGCATTGAGGTTGACCTGCATGACCTTTGACCATTGTTCCACATCATATTGGCCGAGAGGGGTGAGGGTGCCAAGCAGGGAGGCGTTGTGCAGCAGCCCGTCGAGACGGCCGAACTCGTTTTCGATGGTGCCGGCCAAGTCTTCGTAGTCCTTGGGTGAGGCACCCTCGAGGTTCATCGGGTAGATGGCGGGTTGGGGATACCCGGCGGATTCGATGGCGTCGTATACGGCCTCAAGTTTGCGCGTGGTGCGGCCCAGCAGGATCACTGTCGCACCATGAGCCGCACAGCTCATGGCGGCAGCCGCACCGATGCCGTCGCCGGCGCCGGTAATGAGAATGATGCGATCTTTAAGCAGGTCGGCTCTGGCCTGGTAATCTTTTTTGGTTTCGGACATGCATGTAACCCATGGGTAATAGGGGTCTGGTGGCACTAATTTTTACTTTCGGTTGCCCCTGGGGCATCACTGCTGTTTAGTGTTCTTCGGCAAGGGCCCTGCCGTTGCCTGCGAAACACGCCTTGCTCTGATGGTCCAGGCGTCCCCTCGGTGTTGATAAAATTACTGCCGCCGGATCCCTTGGTGGGAAGAGGAGTGTCTCTGTTCGATGATGCGATGCGCGCATTGTACCCCACTGCGTACTGCCCCTTCGAGTGTTGCTGGATATCCGGTGTCAGTGTAGTCGCCAGCCAGCCATAGCCCGTTGACAGGGGTAGTGTTTCTTGGGCGTAAATTCTCTGTGCCGACGCGACACTCGAAGGTGGCGCGCATTTCACGGATTACCATGGCAGTTTCCACCTCGGGCCAGGTGGGGAAGTGGCTCCGCAGTTCTGATGTTACCTCGCTGATCAGGCGTGCGTTGTCCCAGGACATGTGTGCCCCGTCGGCGCTGATCACCACGGCGATTAACCCCGGTTGGTTGCAAACACGGCGGTCGAACAGCCATTGTGAGACGGTGCCGCTCATGCCAAGCATGGTTTGCGGCAGGTGGTGGCTGGCCGGGTATTGCAGGTAGACGGTGGTGATGGGTTGTGAACCGAGTTGTGTGATGCTATCGGCAAGAGGGCGCAGGCTGGCATGGGGGGATAACAGACGTGATGCGGCCCTTGGTGACACTGCGAGTATCACATCCCGTGCCGCGTGGTCTTGCTCGCGGGTGGTAACTCCCGTGATCCGGTCGTCGATGATCTCAAGCGAATTCACCCGCTCTCTCAGCCTAACTGTATCGGGACGGTGGCGGCTGCAAAGGTGGTGGCCGACAGCCTCCGCAAACAGGCTGCCGAGCGGCACTCGGGGGATGAGCAGGTCGGCGTCACTCTGGCGACGGCTGAAGCTGTCCTTGAGGACGCGCAGGAACACCTGGGCCGATGCCAGCTCCAGCGGCGTATTCATTGTGGCGATGCACAGCGGCGCCCAAAAGTCCCGGATCAATACGGCCCCTTGGCGGTGTTGATGCAATAGTTCGGTGACGCTGATGTCCTGTGCTAATGAAAAATCACTCAGGCTTAAGCTCAGGCTCATACGCAGGGCCTGCCATTTGTCCCGGTAGCCAACCCCTTTGGCGGTGAGCAGGGCCCAGGCCAGGTGCAGTGGGGCTGGGAGCGGTGGGGCTTTGAGTTCCAGGGAGTGTTCCGCGCCGACCACGTGCAGGCTAAGTCGCTCACGCTGGAGGACATCAGCTTCGCGTATGCCCATCAGTTTGAGCAGGCGTAGCGTTTCACTGTAGGCGCCAATCAGCAAGTGCTGACCATTGTCCAGGCACTGCCGACCCTGCATGACATTACGGGCACGACCGCCAAGTTGCGGTGCTGATTCGAATACGGTGACCGGGATCTGGTGCTGCGTCAGCTCAAGGGCCGCCGCCATGCCGGCCCAGCCGCCACCGATAATAATAACACTGTTTTCGTGACGCATTGGATTCAGACTTGCCGGGATGGGGAGGGGAGGCGCCGGGCGCGTTTTTGCTCACGCCGGGCACAACGCCAGGCCAGCCACAGCTTTCGCCACAGGGGCAGGGTGACCCGTTTGCGCAGGACGGGGTAGTTCTGCTTGATGATGGACTGGAGCACCGCATGGTAGATCTCGGCCATGATGAGGCCGCTGCGCTGGGCATAGCGGTCCTGCTCTGGAAGTTCGCTAAAGGCCTTGTCGTAGTAGCTTTGCGCACGCTCGGCCTGCAGGGCCAACAGCCGTTTCATTCCCTGGTGCATGCACCCCTGAGTGATGTCCTCGATGAGCACGCCATGCTGCATCATTTCGTCGGCAGGGAGATAACAGCGCCCGCGAAGCGCATCTTCTCGCACATCGCGCAGGATGTTGGTCAGCTGGAAGGCCATGCCCAGGTCGTGGGCGTATTTCAAGGTGCGGCGATCCTGGTAGCCAAAGATCTCGGCAGCCATCAGCCCCACCACTGAGGCGACCCGGTAGCAGTAGAGTGAGAGCTGGGAAAAATTTTCGTAGCGCAGATTGTCGAGATCCATCTCCATGCCGTCGATGATCTCAAGAAAATGCTCCTCCGGCAGATTAAAGTCGGCCAGCAGGGGCTTGAGCGCGCGGGTCACCGGGTGCTGTGGTGTGCCGTGGAACAGGTTTGAGACCTCCTGACGCCACCCGTTGAGGGTGGCGCGGGCAACCTCCGGCTCACGGGTTTCGTCGACCACATCATCGACCTCGCGGCAAAAGGCATAGAGGGCGGTGATAGCCCGTCGCTTCTTGGCCGGCAGGAAACGGAAACTGTGATAGAAGCTCGAACCGCTGCTGGCGGTCTTCTCCTGGCAATACTCGTCAGGGCTCATTGGCTGTTGATTTTTGGGTGTCTATTACGTAGCGATAAGGTACCACAGACCGCTTTTTATTGTGAGCGCCATGCCGCTTCCGGGAGCGGTTCTCCGTGGTCTTGGGTTGGATGGCGGGACGTGGCTTCAGGGCGAGGTGAGCGAGGACACCGATGTAAAACGGCGTCGCCAAAGGGCCTGCCAGACGATATGCAGGTAGTCGAGCCTGTCTAAGCGGGGCCGGGCGAAGACATCGCCATTATGCTGCGACAGCTTGTCCAGCACTTTCGCGCCCGCGCCGATGATGAGCCGGATCTCGAAGCCGAAACGCCCTGTCAGTTTCGTCCCCAGGACCGCTCCTTCATGCATCATCGTATGGATCCGCTGACACTGATAGGCGATGAGTTGATGCATCGGCTCGTCGTTACGGGCTTGTGCCAGCCAGGATTCGTCTATGCCGAAGCGCTGCATTTCGTCTTGCGGCAGGTAGATGCGCGCATTTTCACGATAATCCTGTTGCAGGTCCTGCAAAAAGTTGATTAGCTGCAGTGCGCTGCATACCTTGTCGGAGGCCTGCAGGTTCTCTGGCGTCGCGTCGCCGTTCAGGTGCAGCAGCAGTCGACCGACTGGATTGGCCGAGCGGCGGCAGTAGTCGAGCACCATGGCAAAATCGGTGTAGCGTTTTGTAATTACGTCCTGGCGAAAGGCTGAAAGCAGATCGTGGAAAAGGGCGATCGGTAAGTTATGTGTGGTGATCACATCGGCCAGGGCGATGAATATGGGGGCGTCCGGGGAGGCGCCCGCTTCCAGTTGTGACAGTTGATCACCGTAACGATCGAGTGCGGCGATGCGCTCACTCGTGCTGGCTTCGCCTTCATCGGCAATGTCATCGGCGGTACGGGCAAAGGCGTAGATCACAGCGACAGGCTGGCGTAGGCGCCGGGGCAACAGTGTTGAGGCGACGGGGAAGTTTTCGTAGTGATTTCTGGCCAGTTGCAGGCAGTATTTGTAAGCTTCGTTCAGGCTGTACGCAGGCATTGGGCTTGTGCTAGTTTCTATCGCGGTGATTTAAAGGAAGAGTCAGGCATGAAAAAATTATTTTACCTTACCATTATTCTCGTTGGCCTGGGCATGTGGCTTGGGATCAACTTCGCCAGGGATCAGCCGCTTTTCAGTAATCCGTTTGCCGACAAGGCGATGGCCGACAAAGCCAGGGCGACGGCTAAAATCGTTGCGCGCGAGGCGCAAGAGGCGGTGCAGAAGGCGTTGGACGACAAGATCCAGTAATGCCTTGTTCTCTTATTCTTCGTTGAGCCCCACCTGCATTCGCCGCACACTCTTTTCCAGCGGTGTGGTTTCTTCCAGCTCTTTTTTCGCATGAATGCCCATCTCGGTAAATTTGCGTGCGCTCGGAAGAATGCGTGAGTCGAAGGAGCCGACGGCCTTGTTGAAATGGCCCACACTGCTGTCGAGGCTGCGACCGAGCTTGCCGAGGTACTCGGCAAAAGTGCCGAGCCTGCCGTAGAGCTCTTCGCCGACCTGGCGAATATGCTCGGCGTTCTCCGCCAGCGCCTGCTGGCGCCAGCCATAGGCCACCGCACGCAGTAGAGCAATAAAGCTGGTGGGGGTGGCGAGGATCACCTTTTCCGCCATCGCATCCTCCAGCAGCTTGCGGTCCTGATCCAGCGCGGCGCTGAGAAATTGATCGCCGGGAATGAACAGCACGACGAAGTCAGGGGTGTTCTTGAACTGTTGCCAGTACGATTTGGTGGCCAGTTCGCGTACCCGCTCGCGCACCTTACGTGCATGGCGTAACAGGGCCTTCTGCTTCTCTTCGTCGCTGACGGCCTCCATCGCGGAGAGGTAGGCATCGAGCGGGGTCTTGGCATCGACCACGATATCGCGCCCGTCGGGCATGCGAACGATCATGTCGGGACGCAGGGCGTTACCCTCTTCGGTACGCACCTGCTCTTGTTCGAAGAAGTCGCAGTGTTCCACCATGCCGGCCAATTCTGCCAGGCGCTTGAGGGTCATCTCTCCCCATTGGCCACGCACTTCCGGACGACGCAGGGCCTGCACCAGGTTGCGGGTCTCGCTCTGTAGCAGGCGCTGGGTTTCGCTCATGCTCTCCAGGTGTTTGGTCAGCGAGCCGTAGGCGGTTTGGCGTTCCTGTTCCATTCGCCGAATTTGCTGCTCGGTCTTCTCCATCACCTCGCGGATCGGTTTGACCAGATTCTCTACCGCCTTCTCACGCTCATTAAGATCGCTTTGTGAGCGAATATGCAGCTGTTTGAAATTCTCCTGTGCCAGTTTTAGGAATTCCGAACTGTTGTGCTTGAGTGCCTGGGCAGCCAGGGTATTGAAACTATTGCCTACCTGCTGCTGTGCTTCTTCGTAAGCGCGACTTTTCTCCGCACTGGCGCGTCGCTCGCCTTCCAGTTCGGCCTGTAAACGTATCGCCTCTTCCCTTAGTTCCAGGTTGCGCCGATGGACGGGCAACCAGGCGAGCAGGGCGGCGATGGCCGCGATCAGGGTGGCAGAGAGCCCGAGGATGAGCAGTTGGGTCGTGTCCAAGTGTTCCATAAAGATATCGATTTGGCTTTTTGTAGCTGCAGCTTACCACCGTTACAGCCAGTCAAGTATCTCGATCGCGGATTTAACCATGCCGTCCGCCTGCCACTGTTCGGGATAATCCGTTTCACCGAGGTAGCCGAATAGTGCGACAAGTGTCTGCATGCCGGCGTTGCGACCGGCCTCGATGTCGCGCTCGGCATCGCCCACATACAGGCAGTGCGCTGCCTCGCTGCCTGCTTGCCCACAGGCCAGCAGCATGGGGGCGGGGTGGGGCTTGCGCTGTGGCAGGGTGTCGCCGCTGACGACGGTGACGGCGCGCTCCAACAGACCAAGTTCTTGCAGCAGCGGCTCGGTCAACCAGGACGGTTTGTTGGTGACGACTCCCCAGTTGAGTCCGTGTTGTTCAAGGCTGTCGAGTAACGGCGACATACCGTCAAACAGCCGGGTCTCGCGGGCGATGTTGGCACGGTAGATATCGAGCAGGCGCTGGCGCAGTGGCTGAAATTCGCTGGCCGCCTCATCGATGCCAAAACCTAGCTTGATCAGCGCGATACCGCCGTGGGAGACCACCGGGCGGATCGTCTCAAAAGGCAGACGTGCGCACCCCTGTTCCTCAAGCACGCAGTTGAGGGCATAGGCCAGATCCGGTGCGGTGTCGGCCAAGGTGCCGTCGAGGTCGAAGAGGACGGTCCTTATGCCGTGAGGGCCTGGTGTGAGGTCGTGAGGGCGTGAGATCATCGTTAGATATTCAGCAACTCTGGTGATTTATCGTTCTCTCGCTCGGTGTGGGAACGATACCTTTCAACTTCAGAGTTTCATACAATACGCCAGGTAATTAACGTCAAGATCCCGTCCCAGGCTGTACTGTTTGCTGAAGGGGTTGTAGCTCATGCCGGTCAGTTCTTTAAGTTCCAGTTCGGCATGGCGAGTCCAGCCCTCTAGCTCGGAGGGACGGATGAATTTGGCAAAATCGTGAGTCCCCTTGGGCAGCATCCGCAGCAGGTACTCGGCGCCGACGATGGCGAAGAGGTATGACTTGGGGTTGCGGTTGATGGTGGAGAAGAAGACCTGTCCGCCAGGCTTGACCAGACGGGCGCAGGCGGCGATCACCGAACCGGGATCGGGCACATGCTCCAGCATCTCCATACAGGTGACCACATCGAAGGTGCCGGGCATCTCCTCGGCCAGCGCCTCGGCGGTGATCCGGCGGTAGTCGACCTCGACACCGGATTCGAGTTTGTGCAGTTCGGCCACCTGTAGCGGCGCCTCGCCCATGTCGATGCCCATTACCTGGGCACCGCGCTGCGCCATGCTCTCGGAGAGGATGCCCCCGCCGCAGCCCACATCGAGCACCTTTTTTCCGGCGATAGCGGCATGGCGGTCGATATAGTCCAGGCGCAGCGGATTGATTTCGTGCAGCGGCTTGAATTCACTGTACGGGTCCCACCAGCGGGAGGCGAGTTGCTCGAATTTGCCGACTTCGGCGTGATCGACGTTGTGCTGTGCTGCGCTCATGAGTTCTTGACCTCGAATTGGGCGAGTGCGATTTGTTCCTGCCACTGGCGGGTACTCTCGAGAATGGCCGTTTCATTCAGGGTCGTCAGTTGGCGATCCTTGAGCAGGTGTCGGCCGGCGATCCAGACATCACTGACCTTGTCGCGGCCGGTGGCATAGACCAGATGCGAAATGGGATGGTAGCGCGGATGCGCTTCCAGATCACCCATCTTCACTGCCACGATATCCGCCGCCTTGCCGACGGTCAGTGAGCCGCAGACGGACTCCAGTCCCAGTGCCCGAGCACCATTGATGGTGGCCATGGAGAGCGCCTTTGCCGCCGGTAGGGCGGTGGCATCACCGGCCACTGCCTTGGCCAGCAAGGCCGCCGTGCGCATTTCGCCGAACATGTCCAGGTCGTTATTGCTGGCGGCGCCGTCGGTGCCAAGTGCCACGTTGATACCGGCGTCCATCAGCTTTTGTACCGGGCAGAAGCCGCTGGCCAGCTTGAGGTTCGACTCGGGACAGTGCACCACATGGCCGTTGGCGGCGGCGTAGGCTGTGATCTCCTCGTCGGTGAGTTGTGTCATGTGCACCGCCAGCAAGCGCGGGGAGGTGAGGCCCAACTCGGCGAGACGAGCCAGTGGGCGCTTGCCATGCTGCTCGATACTTTGCTGGATCTCATCGGCCGTCTCATGCACATGCATGTGGATCGGGATGTCCAGCTCTTCGGCGTACATCATCACCTTTTGTAGCGGCTCGTCGGAGACGGTGTAGGGGGCATGGGGGGCCAGAGCGGTGGTGACCAGGCTGCTGCCACGAATCGTGTCATGAAGGCTCAAACCCTTGTGCAGGTATTCATCGGCGTTCTCTGCCCAGGCGGTGGGAAAGTCGATGACGATGAGTCCTACCACCGCACGCATCCCTGCATGTTCGGCCAGACGGGCAACCTCATCGGGGTAGAAATACATCTCGTTAAAACAGGTCACCCCGCCGCGCAGCATCTCCGCCATCGCCAGGCGGGTGCCGTCCTGGACGAAGGCGGGGCTGACCCACTGCCCCTCAGTCGGCCAGATATGTTCGGTCAGCCAGGTCATCAGGGGCACATCGTCGGCCATACCGCGCATCAAGCTCATCGCGGCGTGGGTGTGGGCGTTGATTAGGCCCGGGATGAGTACATGGTGGGATCTGTCTGCCACCGTCTCGGCCTGGTACTGCGCCTCGGCCTCACTGCGCGGCACGATGGCGACGATCTGGCCATCCTTGATGGCGATGCTGTGGTGCTCAAGCACCACCCCTTCGGGTTCGACCGGGATCACCCAGCCGGCATGGATAAGCGTATCGACACTGTTCATGGCCCGTAAGATATAAGAAGAGGGGTATTGACCACAAGTGGAACCGCTGGGCGAAATGGCCGGGGGAAGCATCTGTCCAGGGGGGGCGGCGTACTGCGTTGCCGCCTCGATTTAAAACGTGGGTGTAGATTTCGGTGGTGCGGATATCCTTGTGCCCCAACAGCTCCTGTACTGTCCTGATGTCGTAACCGCTTTCGATAAGGTGGGTGGCGAAGGGGTGGCGAAGGAGTGACGCAGAGTGTGACTGGTGGCAGGTTTGGTGATATTCGCACGGAGGCCTTTATTGCTCTCTGCAAGGCTTTTTCACCTATGTGGTGCCGGCGAAGAACCCCGCGGCGTGGATCAATAGCGGGCTTTGAAGCGGGGAACATGTATTGCCAGCCAAGTTCCCGGCCAGCGTTGGGATACTTGCGCTTGAGCGCATACGGCAGATAAACTGAACCGACACCGTTAGCGATATCCTGTTCATGGAAGATACGTGCCCGTTCAAGCTGATTTTTCAGCGGTTCCACCAGAGAGCAAGGCAGCATTGTGCGCCGATCCTTTCCTCCTTTAGACAAAAAAATCACAAACCCCCATTTGATATATTACACACCAGAGTATTCAAGCCTAGTATTAACAACCCCATAATTGCCGCGCAAGATGGTTAGTTTACTGTACATAGATATGCTAGAAAAGATAGAAAATATGTAGATCTTCATAATAATAAAGACATCAACGGTCATGTGTTAAAAAAACATCCCTGGAAAGTTAAAGCCGTCAATACTAGAGAGTCTTGACAAGTTAAAATTTTGAGTCTGTTATCCTGGCTTGGAAGGTACTTGTAGATATAGACATTGGGCAAATAAACTAAGCACTTAACAATAGTTTCAAGTAAGGACCCTTCAAACCGGGACGCGCAAAAAACGCGCGCCCCTTAAACAGACGTTATGCGTAAATAGCAAATCTGACAATGAAAGCAAACATTCACCTTTCACAGGCCAATACAGGCGACGCAGAGTACCTATGCAATCTGATTAATGTGGCTTATAGAGGAGATGAGGGGTGGACAAAGGAAACTGAAATAGTCTCTGGGAAAAGGGTGAGTGTTGAAGGTATAAAATCTCTATTAGTAATAAATAATGCACATTTACTCAAGGCAACCATAAGTAATCAACTCGTGGCATGTGTGTGTCGAACAAAAAGAAAGCCAAGCATATATTGGTACATTCGCAGTCACACCATCTTTCCAAAACAAGGGGGTTGGTAAGAGAGTTCTGGAATTGGCAGAAGAATATGCAATTAAAGAGCTTGGTGCCAATGAGCTTATGATGGCAGTGATCTCGCAGCGCGATGAGCTCATGGCATTCTATGAGCGTCGAGGGTACAAACGAACAGGTAACACTAAAGAATACCCCGCTCACCTTGATTTTGGGGTTCCAAAAATTGAAGGGTTAACAGTTGAGTATCTTTCAAAAAATGCATAACAAGCGACTGTGGCGTCAATACCCCTGATAATAATTAGTAAGCCCATTCAATATTGTCCCTCACCATCGCATTCAGCATGGTGATAAATTTTCTCATGCAGGCAGTAATAGCAACTTTCTTATGCTTACCTAGCGCAACCAATTTCTGATAGAAAGCCTTGATCAGGGTCGATAACCAGCCGCTCCAGAATAGGAGGCAGGCTTTCTGAAATGGCGCCTCGCTTATCCTCCCGGATGCCCCGTCCGGGTCCAGTCCACCAGCTCCAGATAATCCTTTACGCGAAAGGCAGTCCCCTTGGCATCGTCTCACGGGGGTTGCCGACAAAAGGAAGCAGCCCTTCTGGCTGCGCTTAGGCATCTTTCACCGTTGTGGCTTTAATCCGCTGTTGGAGGGAAGTGTGGTCGGACTCTGCGGGTGTCTCTGCCATACCCGCGCGAACAGGATTTAAGTCCAAATAGGCCAGGCAGGCCACCAGGGCCTTATCATCGAGCAGGGCCTGGGACTTGAAGCGGCCTTCCCACCGATTTGTCCAGAACAAAATCGGGACAGCGAAGCTGGCACGTAAGGTGAACGCAATGGATGGCGTTCATAAAATCAGCCGGTACAGCCGTCCTCCTGATTGGCCTGGCGGGCGATAGCCTCATTCAGACATCGCATGTACTAGCTGATGTCCATCAACCGTTGACGCCACTGCTCAGCGAGTTTCGCCACCAGCTTCAATTCTTGCTTTAAGAGTGAATCACATGGGAGAAACCGTCGGGTAAGGGGGGGGGCTGAAAATAGCTCATGCCAGCGCTCGACAACCTCTCTGTCGTCCTTGTTCGTGGCCCACATGCAGCACAACATGATAGTGATTCGACATAACCGCATAGGCACAGATATCCAGCGCGAAGCCCCGACTGAGGGAAAACATTCTCTCTTCAATCCAGGCGCGGCGGATGCAGCGGGGAACGCAATGGTAGTAAGGTGTGGCATCCAGTGAAACCTGGGCTTTCGTTGGCTTTGGCATGATATCGTTCCTTGATATCCAATGGCGGGGTATGTTGGCAGAACCCTTTGCGTGTGGCAGGGTTTGAATGGGTGTCCGCGTTATTTGTTATTTTCTTACGTCGCATATTCATTTCATCAATGAGTTTCTCCAGGTATTGTCCGAGATTATCGTGCTGTTGCTGGAGCGTCTTGTTTTTAGTTCACTCAAGGTATATCAGTTATACGTAGTGAGTTGGCTATGTTTTATAGAAATGAACCAATTCTTGTCGGTAGCGAATATGTCTTGCTATAGCGGTTTACATTAATCTTAAATGGGAATGCGGCGATTGGTCTATGGATTAGCGCTGTACAAACAAGTATTAAAATGAAGCGTGATCATATCTATGATGAATATAAGTAAGAGAGAATGATTAATGCGTTAATTATTCATTAAGCTGTACCTAAGGTGTAATAAAATTAAAGCTGATAGCTTTAGAAGTAAGAGATTTCAAAAAATACTCTAGATATTCTGTAAGGATTCTTGCGATAAACATATTCGCAGTATGTGATCTGGCTATATAGTTATATCTTGACTGTGTGGTGGTGTGAATATCAGTAATGGATTTGTTGTGGGCTTGCGTTTTAAATTATTAGCTGTTACTTTCACAATCAAATGCCATATGACTGGTATTCAAGTAACTCAGGCATATTTTTGGAAGAAGCTGCTATATTTGCAAGGATTTGCCTCTCGCAAAATCAATTTGAATAGCTATCCACGTAATTAAGCCATGATGTTGTAATAAATGGCGTGCGCTAGAAGTAATATCAAGCTGTGGTGAACCTTTTTTGTATGAATAAATTTCGGTTCGCATAAGATATTAAGTCAATTGTTTTTATTAGATTTTAATAAAACCCTCATTGTAGCATTTCCTACAATTCTGTAATGCACAAGACAAGAAAATAACTATCTTAATCAAGATTAGCCTTGTATTACACTTTATTGCTAGATGGAGAAGGCCGATGCGAAAAATCAATAATTTGAAACGACTTATAGGTGTAGCTGGTATCGCACTAAGTGCAGTATGTTATACAAGCTTTGCCAGTGCAGATACCTGGCGTTACGCCCATGAGGAGTATGAGGGTGATGTTCAGGATGTATATGCCCAGAAGTTTAAAGAATATATAGAGAAGAACTCAGATCACAATCTAAAGATTTACCGTTTTGGTGAGTTGGGCGAGTCTGATGACATAATGGAGCAAGCCCAGTCTGGAATCCTCCAGTTTGTTAACCAGTCACCCGGTTTCACAGGCGCCTTAATCCCTGAAGCACAGATTTTCTTTATCCCTTATCTGATGCCTACTGACATGGATACTGTTATAAGCTTTTTCCGTAAAAGTAAGGCAATCAACAAAGATTTCCCCAAGCTATACGCTGAACAGGGTTTGGAACTGCTTAAGATGTATCCTGAAGGGGAAATGGTTGTTACGGCAGATGAGCCTGTAACCCGTCCCTCAGAATTCAAGAATAAGAAAATTCGGGTAATGACAAACCCGTTACTATCAGCAACTTATGAGGCATTTGGCGCGATCCCGACACCACTTCCCTGGGGTGAAGTATATGGCGCACTTCAAACAAACATGATTCAAGGACAAGAGAATCCGATTTTCTGGATTGAGTCTGGTGGACTGTATGAGGTTTCGCCAAACCTGATATTTACCAAGCACGGTTGGTTTACAACCGCCATGATGGCAAATCAGGATTTTTATAACGATCTGTCTAAGAAGGATAAGAAGCTGGTTCAGGAAGCTGTCGATTATGCTTTTGAAAAAATCATCGTTCATATTGATGGTTTGGCTGAAAAGTCATTAAAGAAAATTCAAAAGGATAGTGACAAGGTTACTGTTACTCGTTTGAATGATGAGCAAATTGCACAATTTAAGGCGCGTGCGCCACAGGTCGAAGAGAAGTTTATTGAAATGACAGGGAAGAGTGGTGAAAAACTGTTAAAACAATTTAAAAAGGATCTTGCAGAGGTTTCATCAACCGATTAGTAAAAAGTTAAAAAGGGGGCCAGGTTGCCCCCTGTTTTTTCTAAAGCACTTATTTGATTGTTCCAGTTGTTCGAAATATGCTTGCGCAAGTTAAAAATGAACGCATAGTTGTCATATTTGAACTCTAAAAATAATAATATGCCATGAGTGAAGATTCTACGGATCACTACAAGTCCGGTCTGCCAAGTTTTTTGGGGGCTGTGGATACTATTATCAGTAACGTTGAAGCGGTAATTTTGGCGCTAGGTGTGATGCTGATGGCGATTAACACCTGTGTCAATGTGATTGCAAGGTTCGGTTTCGGTAAGGGATTGTTTTTTTCCGGTGAAATAAATCGAATTCTTATTATCATGATTACATTTGCTGGAATTGGGTATGCAGCAAGACATGGTAGGCATATCCGCATGTCTGCACTTTATGATGCGCTTCCGGTTACAGGGCGTAAGTTCCTCATGATAATAATTAGTTTTGTCACCAGCGTTGTTATGTTTTTTTTGTGTTATTACTCTGTTCTTTATATTGCCGGGTTATATGAGAAGGGTAGGATTCTTCCGGCCCTGGGTCTTCCAATCTGGATTATATATCTATGGGTGCCTGTCGGTTTTGCAGTTACAGGTATTCAATATTTTTTGACTGCGATTAAGAATATTACATCGAAAGACGTTTATCTTTCGACATGTGTGGTTGATAGCTACGCAGATACTGAATCGGAAGTTTGAGATAATTTGGGGTTTTAGAAGGGCTAGTCTATGGCAACAACAATAATGCTAATAATGATCGTCCTATTATTACTCGGTTTTCCGATGATGATTCCTTTGACGGTCGCCGCCATCGTTGGCTTTTTTATGATGTTTAGCGGCTTCGAACAAATGGAAACATTTATTCAGCAGGTGCTGGGTGGGATTAGGCCAGCATCATTGATTGCTGTCCCTATGTTTATACTCGCTGCCGATATTATGACGCGTGGTCATTCGGCAGACCGACTAATCAATATGGTGATGGCTTTTATTGGCCATGTCAAAGGTGGGCTTGCCGTAAGTACAGCGGCCTCATGCACGCTTTTTGGCGCAGTTTCAGGTTCAACACAAGCAACTGTCGTTGCAGTCGGTTCACCGCTGCGGCCTAAGATGCTTAAAGCCGGTTACTCCGACCCATTTACTCTAGCCTTGATCATTAACGCCAGTGATATTGCCTTCCTGATCCCGCCAAGTATCGGGATGATTATTTATGGCGTAATATCCGAAACCTCTATTGCCGAATTGTTTCTTGCTGGTATTGGGCCAGGTATTCTTATTTTATTTCTGTTTTCCTTATACAGTATTTATTATGCCTACCGTAATAACGTCCCAACAGAAGAAAGGGCAACATGGGCTGAAAGGGGTACATCGGTAAAACAGGCAATCTGGCCTTTGATGTTTCCTGTGATTATCGTGGGCGGGATCTACGGCGGGGTGTTTAGTCCAACAGAAGCGGCAGCAATTTGTGTGCTCTACGCAATTATTCTAGAGTTTTTCGTGTTTCGTTCACTGCCGGCCTCAGAAATGTACCGCATTGCAAAGACTACGGGCTTGATTACAGCTGTGGTGTTCATTCTTGTTGGGGTGGGTAACGGTTTTTCCTGGATTATTTCTTTTGCTCAGATACCTGAAACACTGATAAATGCATTTGGCATCAATGAGGCGGGTCCAACAGGTGTATTGATCGCAATTTCCGTTTCATTCTTTATTGCCTGTATGTTTGTTGACCCAATCGTAGTTATTTTGGTGTTGACGCCCATATTTGCCCCTGCCATTGCTTCTACAGGTCTTGATCCTGTGCATGTTGGGGTTCTGATTACGCTTCAGGTTGCTATTGGTTCAGCTACTCCTCCGTTTGGGTGCGATATATTTACTGCGATAGCTATATTCAAAAAGCCATACTGGGAAGTTATTCGTGGTACTCCTCCCTTTATATTTATCTTGATTTTCTCAGCAGCACTTCTAATTGCCTTCCCGGAAATTTCCCTTTTCCTTAGGGATGTGGCGTTTGAATGATCGCTAAAGCGAGTAAAACAGGAGGTTGCCATGTTCAAAAAAATTCTAGTCGCAGTGGATGGATCAAAAACTGCACTTGAAGCATTGCATCAGGCAATAGAGTTGCAAAAATGTAATCAGGCAGAGATCTATCTATTGTGTGTCTACAAACATCACAGTTTGTTTGAGGCGTCTTTGTCTATGGTTAGGCCTGCAGAACTACAGATTCCGGATGAGGCGCTAAAAGAATTTGCCAGTGATGCTGTTAGTCATGCAAAAGACTATGCGATTGAGCAAGGCGCAAGCAATGTGAGAGGGTTTGTTAAAGGTGGTCGACCTTCTAAAACAATCATAAAGTTTGCGCAGGAAAAAGGCGTTGATCTAATTGTTATGGGTACCCATGGTACACACAGCAAAGATGGCATGTTTATCGGCAGTGTTGCGCATCGCGTAGCTGCAAATGCAACCTGTCCGATATTGATAGTCTAAGACTATGTCTTGGTATTTCTTTGTGCGTGTCTATATCAACAAGGAGAGAAAATGAAAATACACAATGAAGAAAAAAGCAATATGTACAAAAACTGTCTCAAGTATGGTTTTGCGCTTGCGGCAACTTCGGTGATTTCTATGCCGGTTATGGCCGAGTATAAGGTTGACACCTATGCCTCGATTCGTGGCCAGGTTGAATCAGTTTCTGTAGATGAGGCGAAGGTTGGCGAGGACGACAGCTTCGTTGGGGTCAGGGATGCATTTTCAAGGTTCGGAGCAAAGGCCAGCTATGACCTGTCTGCTGATTCAAAGCTGAGTGCCAAGATTGAAGTACCTTTTAATATTGGTAATTTTAACGCAGAAGATCCTACCTACTTTGATGATAACTCGGTTCGGGTGGCTAAGCTGGCTGCTAATGGAAGCTGGGGTAACCTCTGGGTAGGTAAAGATTGGTTGCCTTATTACAATAATGTTGCCTGGCCGGTGGATCTGTTTAGCTCTTTTTATTCGGGCTGGGCAACCTATGCGCGCTTCCGTGAATATGCTGCTGTCTACACAACACCAAGCCTTGCTGGGTTTAAGCTAACTGCCTCTGCGATTGAACTTGATGACAGTCAAGAGGAAGGTAATCAATATGTATTATCCTATTCCCATGGTGGCTTTACCCTGGCTTATGCGAAGGAGGTTATGGATGATGCTAATGAGAGCAGCACAGGAGATACTGAAGGTGTTGCTATTTCCTATTCAGGCGGGCCATTCTATGTCGCAGTTAAAGGTGAAGAGTTTACGCCTGTAGTGGGAGGTAGCCAGGTAATTAGTAACCTTTATGCATCCTACAAATTTGGAGAGTTCACAGTAAAAGGTATGGTTGCAGACGGTGACGAAGGACATTGGGCGCCTGGTGCAACTGGGCATGTAGGTCTGGATTATCAGCATTCTGATTCAGTCAAACTCTTTGCTGAGTATTTTTCAGAGGAAAATGCTTACGCCATTCTTAAAACCGATGCGCAATCTTATGACACATTAGGTGTGTCGGGTTCTGCAGGCCAGGCGTTCCTTGTGGGGGCCAGGTACGATATTTAAGTCGTAGAATGGTGTTGTATGAAAAGAGAGGCCAGTAAATGGGCCTCTTTTTTTAGGCAATATTGGCTGGTGAATTAGTTGTGCAAGCGACTCTCTGGTTAAAACCTGTTCAGTATATTACTGAACAGGTTTTAAAGACTTGAGAAAAACAAGGTACCCACCATTTGTGTATTGTAACCACCGTCCGAGCTTGTCTTGCGGCTGTTATAGGCCTTTAGGGGACGGCTGCCAACAGGTAATACTCCGCTCTCAAGCTCTGCCTGATAGAATTGAGTGAAGGGGAGATCCCGTTCTACTTGATTCAGACAAAGTACTAATCTGTAAGTACATGAAGATTTGAATAAAGGGTAGGGTATATCTATTCTTGATATTGAACGATTCAGCCATAGCGGTGAATGACAACCCTTTCTGTTTGCCGTTATCGCTGACGTTTTGCGGTGCTGTGAGCATGCCACAGCCAAGCAAGTACTGAGAAACATGTAAAGGTTCTATTGACCCTGGCCCTGGGGTCTAACAGTGGAGAGATCATCTTATGAGTGAACGACAGCGGGAACGTTCACAGAAGGTGGTGGCGTCCTTTCAGGGGCTGCTGGATCAAAAGGTGCTGGAGATGATTCCGGAAAATGACTTCGAGCAGTTGGCGCTCTATGTCCAGGAGGCGCTGGCGGATGAATTGCACGATGTCGCTGAGCAGCTAGAGGAGTTTGCACGAACCATGCGTTCAGATGCCAGCTTGAGTGATGTGGGTGTCGATTATGTCTAGACGGTGAAGGCTTGATACCCTGGGGGAAATAAAAAAGGGCGCCTCATGCGCCCTTGGAAATCCCACTAGGAGTTCAGTTTTGTTTGGGTGAAGTCCGGCATCCCTGCCGGATAAAGTCTTGCCCTAAATATTTAGAACTTGTAGACCACACCCAGGGCCAGCGCGGAGCCGTCACCCTTGAGCTTGCCCTTGTGGGCCAGGCCGCCATCGGTACCGTTGGCATAGAGTGCGTAGACAGTGGCGGACTTATCCAGCTTGAAGTCCAGACCAACAGCGCTCATGACCTCGTCATCGGTTGTAGAGACATCGTCGTCACGCATGCCGTAGGCCGCTTTCAGCGTCATATTATTGGCAACCTTGAACTGGGCGCTGGCGTAGGTTTCGGTCTCATCGTCGGCCGTTTCGTAGGCGAGGGTCTCGTAGACCAGGCCGAGGTCGACTGGGCCGATAGCGTAACCGACACCGAACTTGGCAGCGGTTTCCAGTTCGTTAGTGTCAGCGGTGTCGTCCGCGGCATAGCTCTCTACCGCACCGGCGACATACAGTGAGCCGCCACTGTAGTTGACCATGAGGCTGGTGGCATCACCGGCGTTCTCACCGGTAACACTATCGTCCCCAGCATAGTAGGCGGCGGCAACACTGACCGGGCCGAAGTTGTTCAGGTAGGCAACGACATTCCCCAGACGGTTGTCGATGGTGATGATGTTGTTGTAGTCAGCATAGGTATCGCTGAACGGGTCCAGCTTGCTGGTGGCCATCTTGTGCGGGGTGTCATGATGGCCGACACGGACTTCACCGAAACCACCTTTCAGACCAACATAGATGTTGCGGGCCTTGAAGATGTAGTTATCGTTATCGGTGACGGTGGTGGTGCCACCGGCGCCATCGCCCACGGTGTAGTCATTGGACTTGCTGAAGCCGCCACTCACGGCATCGACTTCAAACTCCGCCTTGGCACTAACTTCCATCCCGTTCTCCAAACCTTTCTTGGCCTTGACGCCCACGCGAGAGGCGTGGCTGCTGATCGCAGTGGCGCTGGTGTCGTTGGTGCCATCGTCCTGCGAGATGGAGGCGATGGAGGTGTGGAGCTTGCCGTAGACGGTGACCTCTGCTGCCGCATTGGCAGACGCAAGAAGAGCGGCGGTGATTGCTGCCGCAATCAGTGTTTTATTGTGTTGCATTGTGTTACTCCTGATGGTTACGGGATATCCCAAAAGCGGAGACAGTGTTGCAACGCACTGTTACGCTGGGGTGACAACAATATGACGATCCGATGAAACTTTTGTTGCAAGTCGTTTACCAACGGGGAATGGCTGGAGAGGGGAGGGGGCTTGGGGTACACTTCACACACCTTAAATAGATTGGACAGTCATCGACTGACAGGACACACATGACCGCTTTGCATGACACCATTCGCGCCGTTCTCTGGGAGGAGGACAGACTCAAGTTGCTGGACCAGCGCCTGCTGCCGCAGCAGGAGGTATACCTGGAATATGACGATTCACTGGCAGTGGCCGGCGCGATTCGCGATATGGTGGTGCGCGGTGCTCCGGCCATCGGTATCACCGCGGCCTATGGGGTGGTGCTGGCGGTGCGCAAGCGTCTGGCCGAAAAGCGGGAAGATTTTCTGCAAAAACTGGAACAGGATTTGGGCGCCCTGGCCGATGCCCGGCCCACGGCCGTGAACCTGGCCTGGGCGCTGGAGCGCATGGGCAAGGTGTTGTTCAACCTGCCCGAGGAGAGTGACCCGGTAGCGGCGATGATCGCCGAGGCCGATGCTATCCACGAGGAGGATATCGCCGCCAATCGACGGATGGGTGAACTGGGCGCGGCGCTGATAGAAGAGAGCGGTTACGGCATTCTTACTCACTGTAATACCGGCTCGCTGGCGACCGGTGGCTATGGCACTGCGTTGGGGGTGATCCGGACCGCCTACTCCCAGGGCAAGATCAGCACGGTTTATGCCGATGAGACCAGGCCCTGGCTGCAAGGTGCCAGGCTGACCGCATGGGAGTTGGTTAAGGAGCAGATCCCGGTGACTTTGCTGGTCGATGGCGCTGCAGCGGCGCTGATGCAGCAAGGCCGGGTCAAGTGGGTGGTGGTCGGTTCAGACCGCATTGCCGCCAATGGTGATGTGGCCAATAAAATTGGCACCTACAGCGCGGCAGTAGCGGCCAAATACCATGGGGTGAAGTTCATGGTGGTAGCGCCCACCTCCACGGTGGACATGTCACTGGCCAACGGTAACCTGATCCCGATTGAGCAACGTAGTCCCGAGGAGGTTCTGTCCCTGGGTGGAAAAAACGTGGCGGCAGAGGGTGCACAGGCCTGGAATCCCGCATTTGACATTACCCCGGCCGAACTGGTGGATGCGATTATCACGGAAAAGGGCGTGGTACTTAACCCTACAGCAGAAAAAATGGCTGTCATGATGGAAAAATAGGCCACCTTCCACCCATGTATGCACTGAGAGGCCCGCTGAGGGCCTCTCGTCGTTTTAATGATTGATGCGGTGGTCAGCCAGGGTATGGTATAATTCAGCCTATTTCTGCGTTTACAACTCAGAACAAAGCCTAGGCTGATAAGGATAACGCTCTCCGATGACCGAGTTTGCCAAAGAGGTCCTCCCGATTAATATCGAGGAGGAGATGAAGCAGTCCTACCTGGATTACGCCATGAGCGTGATCGTTGGCCGCGCCCTGCCTGATGTACGGGACGGACTCAAGCCAGTTCACCGGCGCGTGCTCTACGCGATGCGTGAACTGGGCAATGACTGGAACAAACCCTACAAAAAATCGGCCCGCGTGGTCGGTGACGTGATCGGTAAATACCACCCCCACGGTGATACCGCGGTCTATGACACCATCGTGCGTATGGCCCAGCCCTTCTCCCTGCGCTACATGCTGGTCGACGGCCAGGGCAACTTCGGTTCCGTCGACGGTGACTCTGCCGCCGCCATGCGTTACACCGAGGTTCGCATGGCCAGGATCGCCCACGAACTGTTGGCCGATATCGATAAGGAAACTGTCGATTTCATCCCCAACTACGATGAATCCGAGAGTGAACCCGAGGTTCTACCCGCACGCTTGCCCAATCTGTTGATCAACGGCTCAGCCGGCATCGCAGTCGGCATGGCGACGAATATCCCCCCGCATAACCTGACCGAGGTGACCAACGCCTGTCTGGCGTTGATCGAAGACCCTGACATCGATATCTCAGGACTGATGCAGCATATCCCCGGCCCGGATTTCCCCACTGCCGGTATCATTAATGGCGCCGCCGGTATCCATGAGGCCTACCACACTGGCCGTGGCCGCATCTATGTGCGCGCCCGGGTCGAGATGGAGGAGATGGAGAGCGGCCGCCAGCGCATCGTTGTCACCGAGTTGCCCTACCAGGTCAACAAGGCGCGTTTGCTGGAGAAGATTGCCGAGCTGGTCAAGGAGAAGAAGATCGAGGGGATCTCCGAGCTGCGTGATGAGTCCGACAAGGATGGCATGCGCATGGTCATCGAGCTCAAGCGCGGCGAGGTGCCGGAGGTCCTGCTGAACAATCTCTACAAGCAGACCCAGATGCAGAGTGTGTTCGGCATCAATATGGTGGCACTGATCGACGGTCAGCCGAAGCTGCTCAACCTCAAACAGATGCTCGTTGCCTTTATCCGCCACCGCCGTGAGGTGGTGACCCGTCGTACCGTTTTCGAATTGCGCAAGGCGCGCGAACGGGCCCACGTACTGGAAGGCCTGGCCGTGGCGCTGGCTAATATTGACCCCATCATCGCGCTGATCAAGGCGGCACCCAGCCCGGCCGAGGCCAAGGCTGGCTTGCTGGCACGGACCTGGGCGCCGGGGGTGGTTACTGACATGCTTGCCCGTGCCGGCGCCGAGGCATCGCGCCCCGATGGGCTGGGCAAGGAGTTTGGCTTTATCGATGGCCAGTACCGTCTCTCCGAGGCCCAGGCCCAGGCAATACTGGAGCTGCGTCTGCATCGCCTGACCGGGCTGGAGCAGGACAAGATTATCAATGAATACCGGGAACTGCTGTCTACCATCGAAGATCTGCTCGACATTCTCGGCAGCCACGAGCGATTGATGCAGGTGATTCGTGACGAACTGCTGGCGATCCGCGAGCAGTACGGCGATGAGCGTCGCACCGAGATTCTCTCCACCAAGCTGGATCTGACCCTGGAAGATCTGATCAGCGAAGAGGATGTGGTAGTGACCCTCTCCCACGAGGGCTACGCCAAGGCACAGCCTCTGTCCGATTACCGTGCACAAAAGCGTGGTGGTCGCGGCAAGTCCGCCACCGCCACCAAGGATGAGGATTTCATCGACAAGATGTTCGTGGCCAATACCCACGATACCATCCTCTGTTTCTCCAGCCGTGGCCGTGTTTACTGGCTCAAGGTCTATGAGTTGCCGCAGGCCGGGCGTGCCGCCCGCGGCAAGCCCATCGTCAACCTCCTGCCGTTGGAAGAGGATGAGCGCATCAACGCCATCTTGCCGATCCGTGAGTTCGAAGAAGATAAATATGTCTTCATGGCCACGAGCAACGGCACAGTGAAAAAGACTCCACTGGTCGACTTCTCCCGTCGCCGTGCCAGCGGCATCATCGCGCTGGACCTGGTTGAGGGTGATCAGTTGGTCGGTGTGGCGGTAACTGACGGCCAACGCGATATTCTGCTCTTCTCCAGCGCCGGTAAGGTGATTCGTTTCAATGAATCGAATGTCCGCGCCATGGGGCGTGTCTCCCGCGGTGTACGTGGTATCCGTCTTGGCGAAGGCCAGAAGGTGATCTCCCTCATCGTTGCTGATGAAGGCTACGTGCTGACCGCTACCGAAAACGGCTATGGCAAGCGCACTCCGATGGAGGGGTATCCTGTCTATGGCCGTGGCGGTCAGGGCGTGATCGCCATCCAGTCCAGCGAGCGCAATGGCGCCGTGGTCGGTGCCGTGCTGGTGACTGAGGAAGAGGAGATCATGCTCATTACCAATGGTGGAACCCTGGTGCGAACCCACGTGGCTGAGGTATCTTCCATGGGTCGTAATACCCAGGGCGTACGGCTGATCAATCTAACCAAGGATGAGAAACTCATCGGCCTCGAGCGGATCGCCGAAAGTGACGAGGATGATGAGGGCGATGAGGGTGATGAGGTGGATGCTGTCGACCCGGAAGGGACAGAATAAGGCTGGATTAACTGCAAAGGCGCAAAGAGCGCAATGGGGCATAGGACGGGCTATACCCGCCTTCATACACCACAAAATTCTTTGCGTATGTTATACCTTTGCGGTGAGTTACCAGAATGGCAAATGGTTTTCTCTTAACGAATTGAAGGGAGATGTGGATGGCACGTGTATTCAACTTCAGCGCTGGTCCGGCAATGTTGCCCCAGGTGGTCATCGAACGCGCCCGCGAGGAGATGCTCGACTGGCATGGCAGTGGCATGTCGGTAATGGAGATGAGTCACCGCGGCAAGGAGTATATGTCCATCGCCGAGAAGGCTGAAGCTGACTTGCGTGAAGTGATGCAGATCCCGTCGAATTACAAGGTTCTGTACTTGCAGGGCGGCGCTTCCAGCCAGTTTGCCATGGTGCCGATGAACCTGTTGCGCGGTAAGACCGGTGCTGACTATATCAACACCGGTGATTGGTCGAAAAAGGCCATCGCCGAGGCAAAACGCTACTGTCAGGTTACTCTTGCTGCGGATACCTCTGAGGGGAATTTTACCTCTGTGCCGGCGCAAGCGGATCTGAAACTTTCTGCGGATGCCGCTTATGTGCACTACTGCCCGAATGAAACGATTCGCGGTGTGGAGTTTCCCTATGTGCCCGAGACCGACGATATCCCACTGGTGGCGGATATGTCTTCTAGCATCCTCTCCCGTCCGATCGATGTTTCGAAATACGATGTGATCTATGCCGGGGCACAGAAGAACATCGGACCAGCCGGTGTGACGGTGGTGATTGTACGCGAGGACTTGATCGGTGAGGTTATCGCCGGCACCCCGACCATGTTCGACTACAAGACCCACGCCGATAACGGTTCCATGTACAACACCCCGGCGACCTACAGCTGGTACCTGGCCGGACTGGTGTTCGAGTGGCTGAAGAACGACATCGGTGGTCTGGACAAGATGGCCGAGATCAACCAGCGCAAGGCCGACAAACTCTACGCCGCCATCGATGGCTCCGACTTCTACGCCAATCCGGTCGATGTGGCGTGCCGTTCCTGGATGAACGTGCCCTTTACCCTGGCCAACCCCGAGCTCGACAGCGCCTTCCTCGCCGGGGCGAAAGAGGCAGGACTGGTGACGCTCAAGGGCCACCGCTCCGTCGGTGGCATGCGCGCCTCCATCTATAATGCTATGCCGGAAGAGGGCATCGATGCCCTGGTTGCTTTCATGGCCGACTTCGAGAAGCGCAACGGCTGAAAAAACATTTAACGCAAAGAGCGCAAAGTTAATCAAATGAAAACATCTATTGAACAGAACCGTAGCTGTTTTGCGTTTGTGAAGATCTTCTTTGCGACCTTGCGCCTTTGCGTTTAATCAGGGGGGAATAAAAACATGTACAAAATTCTGACCTTGAACAACATCTCGGCGGCGGGGCTGGACCGGTTGCCGCGTGATACCTACGAAGTCGCCTCGGAGTTCCAGCACCCGGATGCGATTCTGTTGCGCTCGTTTAAGATGCACGGCATGGCGATCCCCGAGGCATTGAAAGCGGTTGGTCGTGCCGGCGCCGGGGTCAACAATATCCCCGTCGATGAGATGAGCAAGCGCGGTGTCGCGGTGTTCAACGCTCCCGGCGCCAATTCTAATGCAGTGAAGGAACTGGTGATCGCCGCCATGCTGATGGCCTGTCGCAACATCGGCCCAGCGTGGGATTTCGCCCGTTCTCTGGAGGGAACGGATGAGGAGATCAATAAGCAGACCGAAGCGGGCAAGAAGAACTATGCCGGTTTCGAACTGCCTGGGCGTACCTTGGGAGTCGTCGGCCTCGGTGCCATTGGCGTGCGAATCGCCAATGCCGCCATTGCCTTGGGTATGAAGGTCATTGGTTTCGATCCGGGCATTACCGTTAAGGGTGCCTGGCAACTGGATGCGGCGGTGCAGCAAGCGGCTACTGTCGATGAGTTGCTGAGCAGGTCTGACTTTGTCACCTTTCATGTGCCCCTCATCGATGCCACGCGCGGCCTTATTAATGCCGAGCGGCTGAAGATGATGAAGGACAATGTGGTGATCCTCAACTTTGCCCGTGATGGCATCGTCGACGACCAGGCGGTGGTCGATGCTATCGATGCCGGCAAGGTTTACAGCTACGTCTGTGACTTCCCCTCCAATCTGCTGAAGAGCCATAGTCGTGTCATCACTCTGCCGCATCTCGGCGCTTCTACCACTGAGGCGGAAGAGAATTGTGCGATCATGGTCGCCGAGCAGGTGAAGGAGTATCTGGAGAACGGCAATGTGATCAACTCGGTGAATTTTCCCGAGGTCGTGATGCCGCGTACTGAAGGGGCCTTCCGCATGGCGGTGGTCAATTCCAACGTGCCTAACATGTTGGGGCAGATCTCCTCTGATCTGGCAAAGGCGGGTTTGAACATCATTGATATGCTGAACAAGTCCCGTGGTGAGCTGGCCTACACCCTGGTCGATGTAGACAAGGAGGTCCCGCCGACGATTATTGCTGAGATTGCCGCCATCGAGGGCGTGCTCGCGGTGCGCGCCATCGGTTGATGGTTATTCAGCGCAAAGGCGCAAAATACGCAGAGTGTATCAATCGATGGATACCCTGCATGATTGGTATGGTGTACTAGGCATTGTTCACCGCCGATTAGGCGCTAATGAACCTGCTATTACTGTGCAACCCTTTGCGTCTTTGCGGTGAAAAAAATTCGATTGAGTCATTAATGTAATGAGCCAAACAGACGAACAGCTTAAGGCGATCCGCGAACGTATCGATGCGCTGGATGAACAGCTACAAAACCTGCTCAATGAGCGTGCCTCGCTTGCGCAAGAGGTGGCGAAGGTTAAACTGGCTGCCGGAGAAAACGCTGTATTTTATCGTCCTGAACGTGAGGCCCAGGTGTTGCGCCAGGTCAAGGCCCGTAATCAGGGACCCCTGCCAGCCGAAGATGTGGCCCGCCTGTTCCGTGAGGTGATGTCCGCTTGCCTTGCTCTGGAGCGTCCAATGGCAGTGGCGTTTCTCGGACCTGAGGGAACCTTCTCCCACGAGGCGGTGCTCAAGCATTTCGGTCACTCGGTCAATCCACAGCCGCTGACCGCTTTCGACGAGGTGTTTCGCGAAGTTGAATCGGGCAATGCCGACTATGCGGTGGTACCGGTGGAGAACTCCACTGAAGGGGCGGTGAATTACACTCTCGATCTGTTACTCAAGACCCCGCTCAAGATTTGTGGTGAGGTGGAGTTGCGGATCCACGACCACTTGATGAGTCGGGCCACCGATCTCAGGGCGATCAACCGAGTCTACTCCCACGCCCAGACACTGGCTCAGTGCCGCGAATGGCTCGATGCCCATCTGCCTGGCGTTGAGCGTATCAGTGTCAGTAGCAATGCCGAAGCGGCACGGCTGGCAGCGGAACAGGAGAATGTAGCCGCCATTGCCGGTATTTCAGCGGCGGAACGTTTTGCTGTGCCGGTGTTGGTCAGGAATATCGAGGACGAGCCGAACAACACCACCCGCTTTCTTATCCTCGGTAACGAGGAGGTGCCGCCCAGCGGCGAGGACAAGACGGCGCTGTTGCTTTCTACACGCAACAAGCCTGGAGCATTGTTCCAGCTGCTTGAACCGATGGCGCGCAACGGTATCTCCATGACCCGTATTGAGTCGCGTCCTTCGCGACAGGGGATGTGGGATTATGTATTCTTTGTCGAAATTCTGGGTCATCGTGACGAGAGCCATGTTGCCCAGGCACTAGTCGAGCTTGAAAAAGAGGCCGCGTTGTTCAAGATTCTCGGTTCCTTTCCCAAGGCTGTTCTCTGATCCACACAACTATGACCGACTTTACGAAATACGCAAAACCCGGCGTACTGGGCCTGCATCCCTATCAGCCTGGCAAACCGATTGAAGAGCTGGAGCGTGAGTACGGGGTGACCGGTATTATCAAGCTCGCTTCCAACGAAAACCCGCTGGGGCCGTCACCGAAGGCCCTTGAGGCGATGCGCGCTGAAGTACGGGATATGTGGCTTTATCCCGACGGCAACGGCTTCGACCTGAAACAGAAGCTGGCAGTCCGCCATGGCGTGGAGATGAACCAGATCACCCTCGGCAACGGCTCTAGCGATGTGCTGGAGTTTGCGGTGCGGGTGTTCGTGGGCCCCGGTGATGAGGTGTTGTTCTCTGAGCACTCCTTTGCTCTTTATCCGATCCTGACCCAGGCGGTCGGTGGCACACCGGTGATGGCGCCGGCGAAAAACTGGGGACATGATCTGCAAGCGCTCAAGGCACACATCAGCGAGCAGACCCGCGTCATTTTCATTGCTAACCCCAACAACCCGACCGGCACCTGGCTGGAAGCGGGGGCACTGGAGGCCTTTGTTAAGGCAGTCCCGGCTGAGGTGCTGGTGGTGATCGATGAGGCCTATTTCGATTACGCCATTGACCCGGAGACCGGAGCGAACGATTATCCCGACACCACCTCATGGGTAGCACGTTATCCCAATCTTATGGTGGCGAGGACCTTCTCCAAGTCTTACGGTTTAGCCGGATTACGGGTAGGCTATGCGGTTTCCCATCCGCTGCTGGCGGATTTGATGAACCGGGTACGTCCGCCATTTAACGTCAATGGCATGGCCCTGG
>JBFFNE010000029.1:0-30283 GCA_041563315.1 Thiohalomonadaceae bacterium | reverse complement strand
TGGCTACCGTCCGCAGTTCTACTTCCGTACCACCGACGTAACCGGTGCGTGCGACCTGCCGGAAGGCGTGGAAATGGTAATGCCTGGTGACAACGTACAGATGACCGTCTCCCTCATCGCACCGATCGCGATGGAAGAGGGACTGCGCTTCGCTATCCGCGAAGGTGGCCGTACTGTTGGTGCTGGTGTTGTTGCCAAGATTATCGAGTAAAAACATGGCTAATCAAAAGATCCGTATTCGTCTCAAGGCATTCGATCATCGTCTGATCGATCAGTCAGCCCGTGAGATCGTAGAGACCGCAAAGCGTACTGGTGCCCAGGTTAAGGGTCCCATTCCGCTTCCGAGTAAAAAGGAGCGCTTTACCGTTCTCATCTCTCCGCACGTCAACAAGGACGCGCGCGACCAGTATGAGCTGCGTACCCACAAGCGTTTAATGGATATCGTCGACCCGACTGACAAGACGGTTGATGCACTGATGAAGCTGGACCTCGCCGCAGGCGTAGACGTCCAGATTAAATTACAGTAAGATATCCGCCTTTTTTCATGGTCCCGCCCTGGTGATTCACCGGGGCGGCCGAGTTTAAAGTACAGGTCAATCGTAATCTGTGCTGTTAATGAGGTCAGAATAATGGCAATAGGTGTTATTGGTCGCAAATGCGGCATGACCCGCGTCTTTACCGAAGACGGTGTGTCTGTGCCTGTGACTGTGATCGAAGTCGAGGCCAATCGGGTATCTCAGGTCAAGACCCTGGAAACCGATGGCTATAATGCACTTCAGGTCACTGTCGGTAGCCGCCGTGCCAGTCGTGTTACCAAGCCCATGGCGGGTCATTATGCCAAGGCAGGTGTCGAGGCTGGTCGTTCCGTGTGTGAGTTTCGCCTTAATGAAGGTGAAGGTGGCGGTATCGAGCCGGGTTCAGAAATCAAGGTCGATATCTTTCAGGACGGCCAGATAGTTGACGTCTCCGGCACCAGTATCGGTAAGGGCTTTGCTGGCGTCGTCAAGCGTCACAACTTCCGTACCCAGGATGCTACTCACGGTAACTCGCTTTCCCATCGTGTCCACGGTTCAATTGGTCAGAACCAGACTCCCGGTCGAGTCTTTAAAGGCAAGAAAATGTCCGGCCACATGGGTAATAAAAAGCGGACAGCGCAGAATCTGGAAATCGTTCGCGTCGATGCAGAGCGTAATTTGCTCCTCATCAAGGGCGCCGTTCCGGGTTCCAAAGGCAATGATGTTGTCATCCTGCCTGCTGTCAAGGCCAAGAAATAAGGGGTATGACCATGGAATTTAAGCTTACTACCGCGACTGGTCGTGCGTCCAAGAATAGCGTTGAGCTCTCCGAAAACAACTTCGGTCGTGATTTTAACGAAACGCTGGTACACCAGGTTGTTACTGCCTACCTTGCTGCTGCCCGTTCCGGAACCAAGGCACAGAAAAGCCGTGCTGCGGTCAGTGGCGGCGGTGCCAAGCCCTGGCGCCAGAAGGGTACGGGTCGTGCCCGTGCCGGTACCATCCGTAGTCCGCTGTGGCGTGGGGGGGGCAAAACCTTCGCTGCAACACCGCGCGATTATGCTCAGAAAGTTAACAAGAAGATGTATCGCAGCGCCCTGCGCTCCATCCTCTCTGAGCTGGTGCGCCAGGAGCGCCTAATCGTAGTTGATAAGTTCACTCTTGACGCACCGAAAACTAAGCAACTGAATGAGAAACTGAAAGGCATGGGCATCAGCAATGCTCTCATCGTTTCTCATGAGGTTGATGACAATCTGTATTTGTCATCACGTAACCTGCCAAATGTTCAGGTATGTGCGGCAAGACGTGTTGATCCTGTTAGTCTGGTCGGCTTCGAGAAGGTGATCATGACTGTCCCTGCTGTTACCGAGTTGGAGGAGATGCTGGCATGAATCAAGAGCGCCTGATGAAGGTTCTGTTATCTCCGCATATCTCCGAAAAGAGCAGCATTGTGGCGGATCAGAACAACCAGATCGTATTGAAGGTTGCGAACGATGCTTCCAAGCCTGAAATAAAGCAGGCCGTTGAGCTGCTGTTCGACGTAAAAGTCGACAGGGTTCAGGTGAGCAACGTTAAGGGTAAAACCAAACGTTTCGGTGCCAAAATGGGCCGTCGTAGCGATTGGAAAAAAGCTTACATCACACTGCAGGAAGGTCAGCAAATCGACTTCCTCGGTGGTGCTGAATAACGTAAAGGAAACGTCCGATGCCTGTAGTTAAACTAAAACCGACGTCTCCGGGTCGCCGCTTTGTCGTTAAGGTGGTCAACCCTGATCTGCACAAAGGTGACCCCTATGCTCCTCTGCTCGAAAAGAAGAGCAAGAGCGGTGGTCGCAACAATCAGGGACGCATCACTACGCGTCACAAAGGCGGTGGTCACAAGCAGCACTATCGTGTGATCGATTTCAAGCGCAACAAGGACGGTATTCCGGCCGTTGTTGAACGAGTGGAATATGACCCGAATCGCACTGCGCACATCGCCTTGCTGAAGTACCTTGATGGTGAGCGTCGTTACATCATCGCTCCCAAAGGTGTCCAGGCCGGGGCAGAAATACTTAGCGGTATTGATGCTCCGATTAAAGCTGGAAACACCTTGATGCTGCGTAGTATCCCGGTGGGTAGCACCGTACATTGTGTTGAACTCAAGCCGGGTAAAGGTGCACAAATTGCGCGCAGTGCCGGGGCTTCAGTACAGCTCGTGGCGCGTGAAGGCAAACATGCAACCATCCGTCTGCGTTCAGGTGAGATGCGCAAGGTTCTCGCAGATTGCAAAGCCACCATCGGTGAAGTTAGCAATAGTGAGCATTCACTGCGTAAGCTGGGTAAGGCAGGTGCTGCGCGCTGGCGCGGCGTTCGACCGACCGTTCGAGGTGTAGCTATGAACCCCGTTGACCATCCGCATGGTGGTGGTGAGGGACGCACTTCCGGTGGTCGTCACCCTGTTTCACCTTGGGGTATGCCTACTAAAGGGCATAAGACTCGTAAGAACAAGCGCACCGACGGGATGATTCTCCGTCGTCGCAAACAGAAGTAAGAGAGGGCAAGTAGATGCCACGCTCAATCAAAAAAGGCCCGTTTATTGACCATCATCTGGCGAAGAAGGTTGATGCTGCAGTCGCAGCCAATGACCGTCGTCCGATTAAAACCTGGTCACGTCGTTCCATGATTATGCCGGATATGGTCGGTCTGACCATTGCTGTGCATAACGGCCGTCAACACGTTCCTGTACTGATCAATGAAAACATGGTCGGTCATAAGTTGGGTGAGTTCTCTCCTACCCGGACTTACAAGGGACATGTTGCCGATAAGAAGTCACGGTAAGGGGAAGTGTGATGGAAACTGCAGCAAAATTGACTTACGCACGTATTTCTCCGCAAAAATGCCGTTTGGTGGCAGACCAGATCCGTGGGCTTCCCGTCGAGGCGGCTTTGCAGCTCCTTGCCTTCAGCTCCAAAAAAGGCGCCGGGCTTGTAAAAAAGGTGTTGGAGTCTGCTATCGCAAATGCAGAGCATAATGATGGTGCCGATATTGACGAACTGAAAGTGTCACGTATCTTCATCGACCAGGGTCCTACACTCAAGCGCATGCATGCCCGTGCCAAAGGGCGTGGAAACCGCATTCTGAAGCGTACCAGTCACATTACTGTGATGGTTGCGGATAAGTAATAGAGAGGCCGTAATGGGACAGAAAGTTCATCCAACGGGAATTCGTCTTGGTATCACCAAAGACTGGACTTCCAAGTGGTATGCCGACTCAAAAGATTTCGGCAAATACCTGCATAACGACCTGAAGGTGCGTGAGTACCTGCAGAAGAAGCTGGCGCAGGCATCAATTAGCCGAATTCAGATCGAGAGACCAGCCCGCAACGCGCGTATTACTATCCACACCGCACGTCCTGGCCTGGTTATCGGCAAGAAAGGTGAAGATATCGAGCGTCTGCGCACTGAGGTCTCCGGAATGATGGGCATACCTGTGCACATCAATATCGAGGAAGTGCGAAAGCCCGAGCTTGATGCCACACTTGTTGCCCAAGGCATTGCCCAGCAGCTTGAAAAGCGCATTATGTTCCGTCGTGCTATGAAGCGCGCCGTGACCAACTCCATGCGCCTGGGTGCTCAGGGCGTCAAGATTAACGTCGCTGGCCGTCTTAACGGAGCTGAGATCGCCCGTACTGAGTGGTACCGTGAAGGACGTGTGCCACTGCACACATTGCGTGCCGATATTGATTACGGTTTTGCCGAAGCCAACACCACCTACGGTGTCATTGGGGTTAAGGTTTGGATCTTCAAAGGCGAAGTTTTTGATCGCGGTGAAGCTTCCGCAGCAGCCGAAGCTGAAAAGCCGGCAGCGAAGTAAGGGAGTAGATAACAATGCTTCAGCCAAAACGTACAAAGTTCCGTAAGCAGCACAAAGGTCGCAATCGTGGTCTTGCTCAGGTGGGCAATAAGGTCAGCTTCGGTGAATATGGCCTCAAATCCCTTGAACGTGGCCGGATTACCTCGCGTCAGATAGAAGCTGCACGTCGTGCCATGACCCGCCATATCAAGCGTGGTGGTAAAATCTGGATCCGCATCTTCCCTGACAAGCCGATCACAGAGAAGCCGCTTGAGGTTCGTCAGGGTAAGGGTAAGGGTAACGTTGAATATTGGGTAGCCCAGATTCAGCCAGGTCGCATGCTCTATGAAATGCAGGGAGTAACCGAAGAGATTGCTCGCGAGGCATTCAAGCTTGCAGCCGCCAAGTTGCCGCTTAAAACCACATTTGTAACTCGCACGGTGCTGTGATGAAAGCTAGTGAACTGAGAGAAAAGAGCGTTGATGACCTGCAAAAGGAGCTCCATGGCCTTTTGCGTGAACAGTTCAATCTTCGCATGCAGAAGGGTACTGGACAGTTGTCCCAGACCCATCGTGTTAGCCAGGTTCGTCGCGAGATTGCTCGCGTAAAGACCATTCTGAGTGAGAAGGCAGAATAATGAGCGAGCAGACAAAGAATACGCGTACTGTGACTGGTCGTGTCATTAGCGACAAGATGGACAAGTCCGTCACCGTACTTGTCGAGCGCAAGGTCCCTCATCCGATTTACGGTAAGTATGTAAAGCGTTCCACCAAGCTTCATGCACATGATGAGAACAACGAGTGCAAGATGGGTGATACTGTCTCTATCCAGGAGTGCAGACCGCTTTCAAAAACCAAGTCCTGGCGTCTCGTCAAGGTCTTGGACAGGGCCAGCTGAGAAGCTGTCAACTAACATCGCTGGTCACAGCGAGAGGCCCAAGGCAAGAAAGGCTTGGGCTTTTCGTCATATAGTGCTATTATCTCGCGCCCTTAACCTAATGGCGTTGTGATCAGCTCGATTGATTGTGCGGAGATTGTTCCATGATTCAGATGCAGACAAAACTGGATGTAGCCGACAATAGCGGTGCCCGTGTCGTCCAGTGCATCAAGGTGCTTGGCGGCTCACATCGTCGTTATGCTGGTATTGGTGACATCATCAAGGTCAGTGTTAAGGAAGCCATTCCGCGTGGCAAAGTCAAAAAAGGTGACGTCTATAATGCCGTTGTCGTGCGGACCCGCAAGGGCGTACGCCGCGCTGATGGCTCACTGATTCGCTTTGACGGCAATGCTGCGGTGCTGCTGAACACGAAGCTTGAGCCGATTGGTACTCGTATCTTCGGACCCGTGACCCGCGAATTGCGTGGTGATCGGTTCATGAAGATCATTTCTCTGGCACCTGAAGTGCTGTAAGGCTGAGAGATAGTTAAGATGCGCAAGTTAAAAAAAGGCGACGAGATTATCGTCATTGCCGGTAAAGACAAAGGTAAGCGTGGTACTCTGACGCAAATGATTGCTGAGAAAGACCGTGTAGTTGCGGAAGGCCTCAATACAGTCAAAAAACATCAGAAGCCAAACCCTAATCTGGGTGTGCCTGGTGGCATTATCGAAAAGGAAATGCCATTACACATTTCCAATGTGGCGATCTTTAACCCGGCAACCGGCAAGGCCGACCGTGTCGGTATCAAGATCCTGGATGACGGACGAAAGGTTCGCATCTTCAAGTCCAACAACGAAGTTATTGACGCGTAAGTCGGGTAATACAATGGCCAGAATGCAAGATTACTACCGCGAAACGGTTGTCAAGCAGCTCATTGAAGAGATGAAGTACGACAACGTCATGGATGTGCCGCGGATCGAGAAGATCACGGTTAACATGGGTGTTGGCGAAGCTGCTGCAGACAAAAAAGTGCTCGAGCATGCCGTTTCTGATATGACCAAAATTACTGGTCAGAAACCTATCATCACTTTAGCCCGCAAATCAGTTGCCGGCTTCAAGATTCGTGAAGGATGGCCGATTGGCTGCAAGGTGACGCTTCGTCGTGAGCGCATGTACGAATTTCTTGACCGCCTGATTGCCATTGCTATTCCCCGTATCCGTGATTTTCGTGGTATGAGCCCGAAATCATTCGACGGTCGAGGTAACTACAGCATGGGTGTTCGTGAGCAGATTATGTTCCCGGAAATCGATTACGATAAAATCGACACTCTGCGAGGGATGGATATTACCATCACCACCTCCGCTAAAACCGATGACGAAGGCCGTGCTTTACTCAAGGCCTTTAATTTCCCGTTCAAAGGTTAAGGAAGCTAAATGGCTAAGAAATCCATGATTGCGCGTGAAGTCAAGCGCGAGAAGCTGGTGAATAAATACGCCGCCAAACGTGCCGAAATCAAGCAGCAGATGAAGAATCCTGAGCTTGGCATGGAAGAGCTGGAAACGCTGGTTGTGCAGTTGCAAAAGCTACCACGTGACTCCAGTAAGGTCCGCCAGCGCAACCGTTGTAATCTGACCGGTCGTCCTCACGGTGTTTACCGCAAGTTCGGTCTTGGTCGTAACAAGCTGCGTGAAGCTGCAATGCGTGGCGATATTCCTGGCTTGCGTAAGGCAAGTTGGTAAAACCAGCTGTTAAGACAGCTTTTTTTGAATTTAGGAGCATTACCGCATGAGCATGACTGATCCTATTGCAGATATGCTGACCCGGATCCGTAACGGGGTATCTGCAAACAAGGCGGAGGTGAATATTCCTGCGTCAAAGGTGAAGAAATCGATTGCCCAGGTTCTAAAAGACGAAGGGTATATCAATGACTTTTCCGTTCAGGATATCGATGGTAAGCCGGTACTCAGCGTTACTCTGAAATACTATCAGGGGCAGCCCGTAATCGGAACGATTAAGCGAGTTAGCCGCCCTGGTCTTCGTGTTTATAAGGGTAAGGGTGAGCTGCCACGAGTGATGGCAGGACTGGGTATTGCTATTGTTTCAACCTCCGCCGGTGTTATGACCGACCGTGCTGCGCGCAAGGCTGGTTTCGGTGGCGAAGTGCTGTGCACTGTATCTTAAGGGTGGTGAGGCATGGCTAGAGTATTGAAACCCGTTACAATTCCTTCCGGCGTGACCATTACGGTCAGCGGCCAGGGTCTTGAAGTCAAAGGCTCAAAAGGCGCGCTTAAACATGATGTGCATGCTGAAGTCGAGATTAAACAGGAAGCGGACAGCGTAAGCTTCGCTCCCCGTACTGAAAGCAAACCTGTTTACGCGCTTGTAGGGACCACTCGTGCTGTGGTTGGCAGCATGATTAAAGGTGTGAGCGAAGGGTTTGAGCGTAAACTTGAGTTGGTTGGTGTCGGTTATCGTGCACAGGCTCAGGGGCAAGTGCTGAATCTCAGTCTAGGCTTCTCACATCCGGTTGCCTACGCAGTTCCGGTCGGGATAACTGTTGAGACCCCGAGTCAGACAGAGATCCTGATCAAGGGTATCGACAAACAGGTGGTGGGCCAGGTAGCTGCGGAAATCCGTGCATATCGTCCGCCAGAGCCTTACAAGGGCAAGGGTGTTCGTTATTCCGACGAACGTGTTGTCCGTAAGGAAGCCAAGAAGAAATAGGGTTTTTCGCGATGAAATCGAAAAGAGAAGCTCGTTTGCGTCGTGCTATGCGCGGCCGTGCGAAGATCAGAGAAATTGGTGCCTTTCGGTTGTGTATCAATCGTACCCCGCGTCATATCTATGCGCAGGTTATCGCACCTAACGGTTCAGAGGTCATCACTGCTGTTTCTACTCTTCAGGCTGAAGTTAAGGCTGGCCTGAAAAGTACAGGAAACGCTGATGCCGCCGCAGCAGTTGGCAAGGCGATCGCTGAAAAGGCGAAAGCAGCCGGTATCACCAAGGTTGCATTTGATCGCTCCGGTTTTAAATACCATGGTCGCGTGAAGGCACTTGCTGATGCTGCTCGCGAAAATGGTCTGGAATTCTAAGGGTTAGACAATGGCTGGATTTGATGTAGCAACCAGTACTGATGGCTTGATTGAAAAGTTGGTTGGCGTAAATCGCGTCTCTAAAACTGTCAAGGGCGGTCGTATCTTTCAATTCTCTGCACTCACCGTGGTTGGTGACGGCCAGGGCAAGATTGGCTTCGGCACCGGTAAGGCGCGTGAAGTACCTGCCGCCATTGCCAAAGCGATGGAAAGTGCCCGTCGAAACATGCGTAAGGTGAATATCACCGAAGACGGCACCCTTCAGTACGCAATCAATGCTCGTCACGGTGCGGCCAAGGTTTACATGCAGCCGGCATCAGAAGGTACTGGTGTCATCGCAGGTGGCGCGATGCGTGCAGTTCTTGAAGCCGCTGGTGTCCACAACGTTCTTGCCAAGTGCATCGGCAGCAGCAACCAAATCAATGTGGTGCGTGCCACACTGAGAGGTCTAACGGAGATGTCCTCTCCTGAAGATGTTGCGGCAAAGCGCGGGAAGAGCGTAAAAGAAATACTGGAATAAGTCATGGCTGAGAAAAAGACGATCAAAATCAAGCTGGTGCGTAGCGTATACGGTCGCCTGCCTTCACACAGGGCAACGGTAACCGGACTCGGTCTTCGTCGTATGCACCATACCGTTGAAATTGAAGATACCCCGTGCACCCGTGGCATGATTAACAAGGTGTCTTACATGGTTAAGGTAGTAGAGGATTAATATGCGTCTCAATACTCTCACTCCCGCTGTTGGCTCCAGAAAAAGTGCCAAACGCGTAGGTCGTGGCATCGGTTCCGGGTTGGGTAAAACGGGTGGCCGGGGTCATAAAGGTCAAAAGTCACGTTCTGGTGGTTTTCACAAGGTCGGCTTTGAAGGCGGTCAGATGCCTCTGCAACGTCGCCTGCCAAAGGTCGGCTTCTCTTCACGCGTTGGTCGCTTTATTGAAGAGGTGCGTCTGCACGAGCTTGCCGCTGTCGAAGGTGACGTGGCCGACCTGGTCGCCCTGAAAGCTGCCAATGTCATTCGCCAGGAAACCAAACGCGTCAAGATTATTGCCTCTGGTAGTATCGAAAAAGCGGTTACAGTGCGCGGGCTTGGTGTGACCAAGGGTGCCAAGGCTGCTATCGAGTCTGCTGGCGGCAAAGTAGAGGCCTGACAATGGGTGCATCTGCTTCAGCTATGGCTAATGCAATGTCCGGTGGGAAACTGACCGAGCTGAAGCAGCGCTTGTTGTTTGTCCTCGGCGCTTTGCTGGTTTTCCGAATCGGAACGCATATTCCCGTGCCTGGTATCGATCCTGTTGCTCTAGCGGCATTGTTCGAGCAACAACGCGGTACCATCCTTGACATGTTTAACATGTTTTCAGGTGGTGCATTGGAGCGATTTTCAGTACTGGCACTGGGAATAATGCCGTATATCTCGGCATCTATTATCGTTCAGCTTCTCACCAAGGTTTCTCCCAAGCTCGAGCAGTTGAGTAAGGAGGGTGCGGCCGGCAAACGCAAGATCACTCAATACACACGTATGGGTACCCTTGTGCTGGCAACATTTCAAGGTCTTGGCGTCGCGGTCATGCTTGAATCACAGCTGGCTCCAGGTAATATGCCGGTTGTGATCGAGCCCGGCCTGCTGTTCAGGATGACCACGGTGATCACACTGGTGAGTGGGACCATGTTCCTGATGTGGCTTGGTGAGCAGGTGACCGAGCGTGGCATAGGTAACGGGATTTCATTGATTATCTTTGCCGGGATCGTAGCGGGGCTACCCTCTGCAATTGGCGGTACGCTTGAATTGGCACGAACCGGTGAGTTGAGCCCTATCCTTGTTCTTGTGCTGTTTGCTCTGACGCTTCTTGTTACCGCGTTTGTTATTTATGTAGAACGCGGCCAACGGCGCATTACAGTGAATTATGCAAAACGACAGCAGGGTCGTAAGATGTATGCGGCTCAGTCATCGCACTTGCCGTTGAAGGTCAATATGGCTGGGGTTATCCCGCCCATTTTCGCCTCATCAATCATTCTGTTCCCGGCAACACTGGGCGGCTGGTTTGGCAGTGCCGAAGGGATGGGCTGGATGCAGGACATCGCGAGTACGTTCTCTCCGGGGCAACCGCTGTATGTCGCCTTTTATGCAGTCGCCATAATTTTCTTCTGTTTCTTCTATACGGCGTTGATGTTCAACCCGAAAGAGACGGCGGATAACCTGAAGAAGTCTGGGGCTTTTGTGCCCGGGATACGTCCCGGGGAGCAGACTGCACGCTATATTGATGGCATTCTTAGCCGCCTTACTCTCGCAGGTGCGCTATACATCACTGTGGTATGCCTGTTGCCCGAATTTCTGATTCTGTCATGGAATGTACCCTTCTATTTTGGTGGGACTTCCTTGCTGATTATCGTTGTTGTTGTCATGGACTTCATGGCTCAACTGCAGTCTCATTTGATGTCCCATCAATATGAAGGCTTGATGAAAAAAGCAAATTTAAAAGGTTACGGTCGCTCAGGTCTTTAACCAGCCAGGCTGCCGCTGTTAGTCATTTGGAGACGTGTGATGAAGGTTCGTGCTTCAGTTAAAAAGATCTGCAGGAATTGCAAGATCATCCGCCGTAACGGCACTGTTCGTGTTATCTGCTCTACTGACGCTCGTCACAAACAGCGTCAGGGTTAATCATAGGCTCCCGCGGGTGTGTAAATTGCTCGCAGGGGTTGATTCAGTTTGATAATGCTATTATTATGGCGCGTTTTCACGGCGCGTCAGGCGTTTGTGATTTTGTGATTTAGGGAGTGCCTCAATGGCCCGTATTGCTGGTATCAATATTCCGGTGAATAAGCATACCGTAATTGGCTTGACTGCCATCTACGGTATCGGTCGTACTCGGTCCAAGATGATCTGTGAAGCTGCTGGTGTTAAGCCGGACGCTCCGATCAAGGACCTGACCGAAGCAGAAATTGAAAATCTGCGTACCGAAGTTGCGAAGTTCACTGTTGAAGGGGATCTCCGTCGTGAGGTCTCTATGAACATTAAAAGGTTGATGGACCTCGGATGTTTTCGCGGTATCCGTCACCGTCGTGGTCTTCCACTGCGCGGTCAGCGTACACGCACTAATGCGCGTACCCGTAAAGGCCCGCGCCGTCCGATCAAGAGATAATCCGGTCACGTAAGTGGCTGATTTGTAGCTGTTATTTGGGAAACAGGTTATGGCAAAGGCGAGCACTCGCACACGTAAGAAAGTTAAAAAGAATGTCGTGGACGGTATTGCACACGTTCACGCTTCCTTTAACAATACCATTGTAACCATCACTGATCGCCAGGGTAATGCCCTGTGCTGGGCCACTTCAGGTGGCTCTGGTTTCCGCGGTTCTCGCAAGAGTACCCCGTTTGCGGCACAGGTTGCTGCAGAACGTGCCGGTAACACAGCGCAGGAGTTTGGCATGAAGAGCATGGAGGTCTGGGTAAAAGGGCCTGGTCCGGGTCGTGAATCCGCAGTTCGTGCGCTTAATAACCTGGGTTTCAAAATCACCAACATCACTGACGTGACGCCGATCCCGCACAATGGATGTCGTCCGCCGAAAAAACGTCGTGTATAAGCAAGAGGCTAACGAAATTGGCTAGGTACATCGGATCCAAATGTCGTCTCTGCCGTCGTGAGGGCGAGAAGCTCTTTCTTAAAGGCGAGAAATGTTACACCAGCAAATGTGCTATTGAGAACCGTCCTTTCCCTCCGGGTCAGCACGGTCAGCGACGCACACGCCTTTCTGACTATGCCAGGCAGCTGCGTGAGAAACAGAAGCTGCGCCGCATTTACGGCATACTCGAGAGCCAGTTCCGTCTTTATTACAAAGAAGCGGACCGCCTGAAAGGCTCAACCGGTGAGAACCTGTTGCAGTTGCTTGAGTGTCGCCTGGACAATGTGGTCTATCGCATGGGGTTCGGTGTTTCACGCACAGAAGCACGGCAGCTTGTACGTCATAACAGCATTACCGTTAATGGCAAGAAGGTGAATATCCCTTCATACAACTTGCAGGCCGGTGATGTTGTCGCGGTAGCTGAGAAATCTAAGCAGCAGCTTCGTGTTAAATCATCGGTGGATATCGCTCAACAGCGCGGTGTTGCTGAATGGATTGATGTTGACGCGAATAAGCTTGAAGGGATCTTCAAGGCGAAGCCTGAGCGCAGCGAATTGCCGGCAGAGATTCAGGAACAGCTTGTCGTCGAGTTGTATTCCAAGTAAATCACTTGCCATCCCGGTGTTAACGGGGTGGTCACAGTTATCGGGCAGATAAGCCACGGTACCGTTAGAGAGGACTATTCATGCAGGGCTCGGAACTCGAACTACTTAAGCCACGTATGGTTGGTGTTCAGAAGATCAGTGATACCAATGCAAAGGTGACACTTGAGCCGTTGGAACGCGGCTTTGGCCATACCCTTGGTAATGCGCTGCGTCGTATTCTGCTCTCATCCATGGTCGGTAGTGCCATTACAGAGGCATCCATTGAAGGTGTGCTGCATGAGTACACTGCTCTGGAGGGGGTACAGGAAGATATTATCGATATCCTACTCAACCTTAAATCCGTTGCTATCTTGATGCACAATCGGCAGAGCGCAACCCTGAGCCTGAGCAAAAAGGGCCCTGGTCCGGTAACCGCCGGTGATATCGCGCTCGATCATGATGTGGAAATCATGAATCCGGAGCAGGTGATCGCGAACCTGACCAAGCAGGGCGAACTAAATATGACGGTCAAGGTTGAGCAGGGGCGTGGCTATCAGCCCTCTAATCAGCGCCTGGCCTTTGATGAAGAGTCGCGTCCGATAGGGACTCTGCAGATCGATGCTTCATTTAGCCCGATCAGTCGCGTTGCCTACTCCGTAGAGCGTGCACGTGTCGAGCAGCGCACCGACCTGGACAAATTGGTCCTTGAGATTGAAACGAATGGCACCATCGAGCCGGATGAGGCCATTCGCAAGGCGGCGACCATTCTTCAGGATCAGCTTTCAACGTTCGTCGATCTCGAAGGCAAGGCTCAGGCCGTTGCCGAGGCTGCCGAACCTGAGATCGATCCTATTCTGCTGCGTCCGGTTGATGATCTCGAGCTTACTGTTCGCTCTGCCAACTGTCTCAAGGCCGAAAATATTTATTACATCGGTGATTTGATTCAGCGCACAGAAGTTGAGCTGCTGAAAACCCCTAACCTGGGTAAAAAGTCGCTTACCGAAATTAAAGACGTACTGGCTTCACGAGGACTTTCTCTGGGCATGCGCCTCGAGAATTGGCCCCCGGCCAGTATCAAAAATGCCGATGATTCCAAGGCAAGCGCCTGAGAATTATCGCCAACTGTTAGCGTTTAAAGGTATTTAAGGAAACTGCAATGCGTCATCGTCAATCAGGTCGCAAACTGAACCGTAACAGCAGCAGCCGTAAGGCAATGTTCCGCAACATGACCGCTTCCCTGATGCGTCATGAGCTGATCAAAACCACTTTGCCAAAGGCAAAGGAGCTGCGTCGTGTGGCTGAGCCGCTGATCACCATAGCGAAAAAGGATAGCGTAGCTAATCGTCGTCTGGCATTCTCACGTATCCGTGATCGTGATGTAGTGACCAAGCTGTTCAATGAGTTGGGTCCTCGTTATGAGGCACGTCCCGGTGGCTACCTCCGTATCCTTAAGTGCGGATTTCGGGCCGGTGATAATGCACCGATGGCGTACGTAGAGCTGGTTGATCGTCCAGTGGAAGCGGAAGAAGTTGAAACCACAGAGGCTCAGGCTGCTGCGGAGTAAATACTGCGCTGTTATGTAAAAAAACCCGGTTTATACCGGGTTTTTTTGTGTTTGCTGGACGGCGAGAAGGATGAGCAGAGTGATGATCGTTCTGTTTACAGATTTTGGCTTTAATGGACCATACATTGGCCAGATGAAGGCGATGATTTGGCAACAGGCTCCTGAGCTGCCGATCATTGACCTGTTCGCCGATGCGCCCGTGCACAACTCCAGGGCCAGTGCCTACCTGCTCGCCAGTTATGCCAATGCATTCCCACAGGATAGTGTCTTTCTGGCGGTCGTTGACCCGGGGGTTGGCAGCCAGGAGCGCAAAGCGGCTATCGTACGTGCAGACGGACGGTGGTTTGTTGGACCTGACAATGGCCTATTTAATGTTATCGCCGCACGTTCAACCGAAGTGCAAGCTTGGCATGTCATCTGGCAACCTCAACGGCTCTCAGCGACTTTTCATGGCAGGGATCTGTTTGCCCCACTCGCCGCTCGGCTCGCCTCCGGTAAGATCGTGGGGGAAGAACTTCTTGTCAGGACTGAACTCGTGAAGTGGCCCGCCGATCTCTACGAAATCATCTATGTGGATCACTTCGGTAACCTGATTAGCGGCGTTCGTGCCGAGGCGTGCGCCAGTGAGGGAACACTGCGTATCGCAAGCACACCGCTGCCTCGGGTAACAACGTTCAGTGATGTGTCTCCAGGTATGCCCCTGTGTTACGAAAACGCCAACGGCCTGTTTGAGATCGCGGTTAATCAGGGACGCGCAGCAGACTACTTTGGTGTATCAATAGGCGAGCCTATCTATCCGGCGTAGCGAGCACGTTCAAGCAACGGTTTGAGAAAATGACCTGTATAGGAGTCGGGACAGCTTGCGACCGTCTCAGGTGTCCCGGCAACCAGCACTGTACCACCCCTGTCCCCCCCTTCTGGCCCAATATCAAGCAGCCAGTCTGCCGTTTTGATCACATCGAGATTATGTTCGATCACCACGATAGTGTTGCCATGGTCGCGCAGTCGATGCAGTACCGCAAGGAGCTGCTCTATATCGTAAAAATGCAGCCCGGTCGTGGGCTCATCGAGAATGTAGAGAGTATTGCCGGTATCCCGTTTGGAGAGTTCCCGGGCGAGCTTTACCCGCTGTGCCTCACCGCCAGAGAGGGTAGTGGCGGACTGCCCCAGTTTGATGTAGCTGAGTCCCACATCGAGCAGGGTTTGCAGCTTACGCGCCAGCGGAGGGACGGCATCGAAGAACTCTCGTGCCTCTTCCACCGTCATCTCCAGCACTTGATAGATGTTCCTTCCCTTATATTGCACCTCAAGGGTCTCACGATTGTAGCGCTTGCCCTTGCAGACATCGCAGGGGACGTAAACATCCGGCAGAAAATGCATCTCTACCTTGATGAGGCCGTCTCCCTGGCACGCCTCGCAGCGCCCCCCTTTGACGTTGAAGGAGAAGCGACCAGGGTTATAACCGCGGACGCGTGCCTCCTGAGTTCCGGCAAAAAGCTCGCGTATCGGTGTAAACAGACCGGTGTAGGTGGCCGGATTGGACCGTGGGGTACGACCGATGGGGCTTTGGTCAATGTCCACTACCTTATCGAACTGCTCCAGGCCAACGATTTCGGCACAAGGGGCCGGGTCTTCTCCAGCGCCATTGAGCGCGAGAGCGGCATGGCGGTATAGCGTGTCGTTAATCAGGGTCGATTTTCCCGAGCCGGAGACCCCGGTGACACAGGTTAGCAGGCCCACGGGGATGTCGACATTGATCCCCTTGAGGTTATTACCGCTGGCACCGCGGATCAACAACTGACGCTTGGGGTCGCTCGCAATGCGTACCGGTGGGACTTCTATTCGCCGTCTGTTTGATAAATATTGGCCTGTAAGTGAGTGCTCACTTGCCATGACCTCGGCGGGGCTGCCTTGGGCGACAATCTCACCTCCGTGGACTCCGGCGCCCGGACCGATATCGACCACATAATCGGCGTGGCGGATGGCATCCTCGTCGTGCTCCACGACGATGACGGTATTACCCAGATTACGAAGGTGAAACAGGGTCTCCAACAGCCGTTCGTTGTCGCGCTGGTGCAAGCCGATAGAGGGCTCATCCAGTACATACATCACCCCAACCAGTCCGGCGCCAATCTGGCTGGCTAGGCGAATGCGTTGTGCCTCTCCCCCGGAAAGGGTATCGGCGCTGCGATCCAGGCTCAGGTAATCGAGGCCGACATTCACCAGGAAGGTAAGCCTTTCGTTGATCTCCTTGGCGATTCTTTCGGCGATTTCGCCTCGCCACCCTGGCAGGGTCATATTGCCAAAAAATTCTCGTGCCCTGCCGACCGGCATGGTGGTGATTTCAGTCAGCGGCTTGTTTGCGATAAAGACATGGCGGGCTGCCTCGTTGAGGCGGGTGCCATGGCAACTGGGACAAGACTGCTGGCTGAGGAATTTGCTTAGCTCCTCGCGTACCACGTTGGAGTCAGTTTCCCGGTAGCGCCGCTCCATATTGGGGATAATGCCCTCGAAGGGGTGTTCACGGGTACTGGAAGCGAGGCGATCCGACTGGTAGTGAAAGGCGATCGACTCCTTGCCGCTACCATAGAGCAGAGCATGGCGAATGTGCTCCGGTAGTTCGATGTAGGGAGTGTCGATGTCGAACTGATAATGCTCTGCCAGGGAGCTGAGCATCTGAAAATAGTAGGCATTACGGCGATCCCAGCCACGAATGGCCCCTCCGGAGAGGCTTAGCTCGGGGTGGATCACAATACGGGCGGGATCAAAAAACTGGCGGACTCCGAGGCCATCACAGTTCGGACAGGCACCGACCGGGTTATTAAAGGAGAAAAGACGCGGTTCGAGTTCAGTAAGTGAGTAGTTGCATACAGGACAGGCGTACTTGGCGGAGAAAACAAGCTCATCCTTATCACTGTCCATGAATGCAATTCGAGCGAGGCCATCGGAGAGATGCAGTGCGGTTTCGAGGGAGTCGGCGAGCCGCTGCTTGAGGTCGGCACGAACCTTGAAACGGTCGACTACCGCCTCGATGGTGTGTTTCTTGCGAAGTTCCAGATTCGGCGTCTGATCCAGCTCCATCACCACACCGTTGACCCGGGCACGCACATAGCCCTGCGCACGCAGCTCCTCCAGCACGTGAACATGCTCCCCCTTGCGCCCCTGAACCAGCGGGGCGAGCAGCATCAGTTTGCTGCCCTCGGGTAAGGCCAGTATCTGGTCGACCATCTGGCTTACCGTCTGTGCCTGCAGCACGATATCGTGCTGTGGGCAACGGGGTTCGCCGGCACGGGCAAACAGCAGTCGAAGGTAGTCGTAGATCTCGGTCACTGTGCCGACAGTTGAGCGGGGGTTGTGCGAGGTCGACTTCTGTTCGATGGAGATTGCCGGTGACAGCCCCTCAATGTGGTCGATGTCCGGTTTCTCCATGATAGAGAGAAACTGGCGCGCATAACTGGAGAGTGATTCGACGTAGCGGCGTTGTCCCTCTGCATAGATGGTATCGAATGCGAGTGAGGACTTCCCCGAGCCGGAAAGACCGGTAATAACGATGAGTTTATCCCGGGGCAGGTCGATATCAATGTTCTTCAGATTATGGGTCCGGGCCCCACGAAGCTTGATTGTGTCCATGTATGTGCTGTTTCCTACTAATGGCTGTCATCAGAGGCCCACAAAAGCCTCAAGACAGGGCGCGATGCGCAGGTAAAGGTTTGCCCTTGCCCAGCATTGCAATGCTGGATTGAGGCTTTTGTGAGCCTCCCTTCGGGGATAACGCCAAACCGCCATTTGCCATGTTGCGGATCCCCTCCAAGTAGTCTGCCCTTCAGATCCGTCTGCGGCCGTCCAAATCTGCTCTGTCCGGAATGGTGGCAGCCCGGAAAAAGACGTGCAATGTCATATGCAGTGCGCACTGCACCTGACGATGTGGCGCCACGCCGATAGCCGTAATTAATAAGAGACACCGCACTCATTTCCGCTGTGAACCGAACCTGTTAATATACGTTGTTTAGTCATTCAGAAGCAAAGCCAGCACCTGGTTTTTTCTATTAGTTTGAAGCCCCTCCGGACTGTTGCCATGTTGCCTGTACAAATGACGGCCAAAGAACAACGTGCCGCCGTCTCGCTTGCCGCAATCTTTGCCCTGCGTATGCTGGGGTTGTTTATGATTCTGCCGGTATTCGCGCTCTATGCCGAAGAGCTGGAGGGGGTGACCTCGCTTCAGGTGGGCCTCGCTATCGGTGTCTATGGCCTGACCCAGGCGCTGTTGCAGTTACCCTTCGGCATGCTCTCCGATCGCATCGGTCGTAAACCGGTTATCGCAGCCGGATTATTTATTTTTGCGCTAGGCAGTGTTGTTGCTGCGATGGCCACGAGCATTGAGGGGGTGATCTTCGGTCGTGCGCTGCAGGGAGCTGGGGCGGTGGCGGCGGCGGTGATGGCATTGGCGGCCGACTTGACACGGGAAGAGCATCGCACCAAGGCAATGGCGGTGATTGGTATGAGTATCGGCTTTTCCTTTGTCTTGGCTATGGTGGCGGGACCGCTGCTGAACCACTGGATTGGTGTGCCTGGTATTTTTGCCCTGACCGCAGCGCTGGCTCTTGGTGGTATTGTGTTGTTATACACCACAGTGCCGACACCCCATGAGAGCTCCTTCCATCGTGACGCCGAGGCAGAGCCGGCGCTGTTAGGCCGTGTGCTGCGCGATGGGCAGCTGCTGCGGCTGGACTTTGGTATCCTGGTACTGCACATGGTGTTGACCGCCAGTTTCGTCGTGCTGCCGTTGGCACTACGTGACAGTGGTTTCAGCCCGGAACACCACTGGCAGCTCTATCTGCCGGTGATGGTGCTCGCTATGCTGATGGCGGTCCCTTTTATCATCGTCGCCGAGAGGAAACGACGGATGAAACGGGTCTTCACTTCGGCCATTGGCGTGTTGCTGCTGTCACAGCTGGCGCTGGTGTGGGGGCAGCAGCAGTATTGGTTGATTGCTTTCCTGCTGCTAACATTTTTCACCGCCTTCAGTCTGCTGGAGGCGACGCTACCCTCTCTGGTCAGCAAGGTGGCGCCGGCACAGAGCAAAGGGACCGCCATGGGGGTCTATACCAGTTCCCAGTTTATCGGTGCCTTCATTGGCGGGGTTGCTGGTGGCTGGATTCATGGGGGGTATGGGAGCAGCGGGGTTTTTCTCCTCTGTAGCGCTCTTATTGCCCTGTGGTTGCTAGCGGCGTTGAGTATGCGTGAACCCCGCTACCTGGTCGTCCGGATGTTCAGAGTCGAGGTGGCCGATGCCACTCAGGCAAAAGAGTTAGAGCAGCGTCTACGCCTGGTCAAGGGGGTAGCGGAAGCGAGTGTAAATGTGGATGATGGTATTGCCTACACGAAGGTGGATAGCCGGGTATTGGACAGGGAAGCCCTGAGGCAGTTTTCTGCCGCTGGTTCCTGACCCGGAGCAGTCGAATCAAGATGAGTAAGTAATCGTTAAGGTGAGGGAAAAGATATGGCACGTGGTGTAAACAAAGTCATTCTGGTCGGGAACCTGGGACAGGATCCAGAGGTGCGTTATACGGCAAACGGTGCGGCCGTAGCGAATATTACCGTGGCCACCAGTGAGCAGTGGACCGACAAGCAGTCCGGGCAGAAACAGGAGAAAACCGAGTGGCACCGGGTAGTGATGTTTGGGCGTTTGGGTGAGATTGCCGGCGAATACTTGCGCAAGGGCTCGCAGGTCTATCTCGAAGGCAAGTTGCAGACTCGAAAATGGCAGGATCAAAACGGCCAGGATCGCTACACCACCGAAATCGTCGCCAACGAAATGCAGATGCTTGGCGGGCGCGGTGGTGCGGGCGCGGGTGGTGCCGCGGATTACAGTAATCAGAATTTCGGCGGAGGTGGCCAACCCGCAGCAGCACCGCAAGGTGGTGGCAGAGCGGCTCCGGCTCAAACCCCGGCCCAGCCGGCTGGCGGCAGCAACTTCGATGATTTCGATGACGATATTCCGTTCTGAAACATACCTTAGGCAAGAATGTAAATAGTTATATATTAAGGCCCTGTTTATCAGGGCTTTTTTAGGTTATTCGCGGATTCCCCACTAGAGATCATGAGCGCCAAGGTGTGGCTATGGCCGTCGCGGTGCTGGTATCGACCGCTTTTGCCATGACCGCGGCGGATTATCTGGATGCGTTGATTGATACACCCGGCGAGGAGGGGTAGGCCAGTGGACGAGGAGTGCATCTGGCGGGGGAGAACGGGAAAGCGTGAACCAGGAGCCAGGCCTGTTCTCATCAGGGGAAGCGGGTATTTTAAGGTTCAAGGGGGCTCGGGATAACCCCTTGAAAGAATTGGTCGGGGTGAGAGGATTCGAACCTCCGGCCCCTGCCTCCCGAAGACAGTGCTCTACCAGGCTGAGCTACACCCCGAAAATCTGATTAGTGACTGCGCTGGACCGCGAAGTGGGCCAGTGCGGCCAGAGCTTCCTTGTAAGGAGAGTTCGGCAACACGGACAGTGCGGCAATCGCCTTGTCCGCCTCTACTTGCGCAGAGCGCGAAGTGTACGCGATAGCTCCGGCGGATTCAATGGCAAGTTTGAGCTCTTCGATGCGATCGCGACCGCCCTGTTCCAGCGCTTCGCGCACCAGGGTAGCCTGCTCCGGGCTACCGTTATTGATGACGTGGATCAAGGGCAGGGTTGGCTTGCCCTCGGCCAGGTCATCCCCGATGTTCTTGCCCAATTCGTCGCTGGAGGCAGAGTAATCGAGGGCATCATCAATAAGCTGGAAGGCGATGCCCAAATGCATGCCATAGTCGGCCATGGCACGTTCTTCCTCTTCGTTGCGGCCGGTCAGTACCGCACCCAGCTGGGCAGAGGATTCGAACAGTTTGGCTGTCTTGCTACGAATTACATCGAGATAGCCTGCCTCATCAAGATCGGCGTTGTGAACGTTGAGCAGTTGCTTGACCTCACCCTCGGCGATGGTATTGGTAGCCTCTGAAAGGATCTCCATTACGCGCATATTGTGTACCCCGACCATCATCTGGAAGGCGCGGGAGTAGAGGAAGTCGCCCACCAGCACACTGGCTTCGTTACCCCAGACATTATTGGCTGTCTCCTGGCCACGGCGCATATCAGAGGCGTCCACCACATCATCGTGCAGCAGTGTGGCTGTGTGAATGAATTCCACCACGGCTGCCAGCTCAAGGTGGTCGCTACCCTCATAGTCGAAGGCACGCGCAGTGAGCAACAGCAGCACCGGGCGCAACCGCTTTCCACCGCTATTGACGATGTAGTGGCCGATCTGATTGATCAGCACCACGTCAGAGTGGAGCCGCTGCTTGATCAGCTCATCGACTGCCTGCCTGTCGGCAGCGACCAGGTTATAGACGTTCTGAATATCCATTAGATAGGGTATAAGTGCGGCACAAAGACCCGAGATGCTAGGTAGCGGAGGCTCGGCTGTCAAGGTTCAAAGTTCAAAGTTCAATGATTAAAGAGGGGATCCGGGTATTGCGCCTATCATATACCGTACCCCAAGTGGGCGAATGTGCCTCTTTGAACCTGGGACTTTACGCTGTTTTTCTGCAGATCCTGTTTGACCTCGACGCGGGCAACCGCTAGAATTGCCGGTCTTTCGTTGATGAAACAACAAACAGTTTTTGTTTTTGGAGAAGCGGCAATGTACGCGGTAATCAAAACCGGTGGCAAACAGTATCGTGTGACCGAAGGGCAGACCCTGAAGGTTGAAAAACTCGAGTCCGAGGTTGGCGCAAATATCGACCTCGCCGAGGTGCTGATGGTTGCCAACGGTGACGACATCAAAATTGGTGCCCCTTTCATTGAAGGCGGCAAGGTGACGGCTACGGTGAAAAGTCACGGTCGTGATGACAAGGTGACCATCATCAAGTTCAAGCGTCGCAAGCATCACATGAAGCGCCAGGGTCATCGCCAGTACTATACTGAGCTGCAGATCACCGGTATCAGCGCTTAAGCACTATAGGGGTAGATAGCAATGGCACATAAGAAAGCAGGCGGTAGTACACGTAACGGCCGCGACTCGATTTCCAAACGTCTCGGAGTGAAGCGTTTCGGTGGTGAAGTGGTCGACGCTGGCAACATTATCGTACGTCAGCGCGGAACCAAATTTCACGCCGGTCTCAATGTTGGTTGCGGACATGACCACACCCTCTTCGCCAAGGCCGATGGTCGCCTGGTATTCGAGGTGAAAGGTCCGAAGAACCGTAAATTTGTGAGCGTTATCCCGGAGTAAGCTCTCTCGGGATTATGCATTAAAGAAACCCCGTCCTGTGGCGGGGTTTTTTTGTTTTCCAGGTCGCAAGTGACAAAATACAAGCAAAAGAGCGGGCGCTTGTTGAGTTCTGATTCTTGCAACTTGTCACTTGAAACTTGAAACTATTTTCTCAATGAAATTCGTAGATGAAGCGAACATCCGGGTAGAGGCTGGCAATGGCGGCAAAGGCTGCGTCAGCTTTCGCCGTGAAAAATACATTCCCTTTGGTGGCCCCGATGGTGGCGACGGTGGAGATGGGGGGAGTGTTTATGTCGTTGCCGATGACAACCTCAATACCCTTATTGATCTGCGTTTTACCCGTACCTTCCGGGCCGAAAACGGCCAGGCGGGGATGGGACGCAATATGACCGGCAAGGGCGGGGAGGACCTGGATATTCCGCTGCCGATCGGCACCATCATCTACGACAAGGATACTGGAGAGACCCTGGCGGATCTCACCGAGCTGGGCCAACGCGTCAAAATCGCGCAGGGCGGTTTCCACGGTCTTGGCAATACTCGATACAAGAGCAGTACCAATCGTGCGCCACGGCAATTTTCACCTGGTACCGAAGGCGAGGCGCGTAATCTGCACCTTGAGCTGAAGGTGCTGGCCGATGTCGGCCTCCTCGGCCTGCCCAATGCGGGCAAATCGACACTGATCCGCGCCGTATCGGCGGCCAGGCCTAAGGTGGCCGATTACCCCTTTACCACCCTCTACCCAAACCTCGGGGTTGTAAGCGTGGAGTCGCACCGAAGCTTTGTTATCGCCGACATTCCGGGTTTGATCGAGGGGGCTGCCGAAGGTGCGGGATTGGGGATCCAGTTCCTCAAGCATGTCTCACGTACCCTGTTACTGCTGCACATGGTGGACGTTGCCCCTTTCGACGGAAGCGATCCGGTGGAAGCCGTGAGGGTGATCGAGAATGAGCTGGTCAAATTCAGCGATGAGCTGGCCCGGCGTGAACGCTGGCTGGTACTGAACAAGCTCGACTTGCTACCGGAAGAAGAGCGCGAACAGATCTGTGCCGACATCATTGAGCGGCTGGGCTGGAAGGGACCGGTGTATCAACTCTCCGCCCTGGCGAAAGAGGGTACCGTGCGGCTGAGTCAGGATATTATGATCCACCTGGAACAACAGCGGGAGGAACAGGCCGCCGCGGATGCGCCTCCTCCTGCTGAAGCATAAAATCTCTTTTTCCGTTGCCGATTATCCGGTATTTTCTCCGCATGAAGACTCGCCAACAGATCACTAAAAGCAAGCGTTGGGTCGTAAAGATCGGCAGTGCCTTGCTGACCAACGAGGGACGTGGGCTCAACCAGGCAGGCATTGCTACCTGGGTGGAGCAGTTGGCGGCCTTGCGCCAGCGTGGCATCGAGATCGTTCTGGTCTCCTCCGGTTCCGTTGCCGAGGGGATGAGCCGGCTGGGTTGGAGCAAGCGTCCGCGTGCTCTGCATGAATTGCAGGCGGCGGCAGCAGTGGGGCAAATGGGGCTGGTGCAAACCTACGAGTCCAGTTTCCAGCGCTTTGGTCTGCAGACCGCTCAGGTATTGCTCACCCATGATGACCTCTCGAATCGCCACCGCTACCTCAATGCCCGGAGTACCCTGCGTACCCTGTTGGATCTGGGTGTGGTGCCGGTGATCAACGAAAATGACACCGTCGTCACCGACGAGATCCGTTTCGGTGACAATGACACCCTGGGGGCGTTGGTTGCCAATCTTATCGAGGCCGAATTGCTGGTGATCCTCACCGACCAACCGGGCCTTTGTGACAAGGACCCCCGCGAGCACCCTGATGCCAAGCTAATCCATGAAACCTCGGTTACCACCCCTGATCTGGAGGCGCTGGCCAGTGGCAAGGGCGGCGCGTTGGGACGCGGCGGAATGTTGACCAAGGTGCGCGCTGCCCGCCTTGCGGCGCGTTCTGGCTCGGCCACCGTGATTGCCGCCGGTCGAGAGGAGAATGTTTTGCTTAAAGTGGCAGAGGGTGAAACCATTGGTACCCTGTTCATCCCGGACACCGAACTTCTGCTGGCACGCAAGCAGTGGCTGGCGGGTCACCTGCAGTTGCGTGGCCGTTTGACCTTGGATGCCGGTGCAGTGAAGGTACTGCGCGAGGCGGGTAAAAGTCTGTTACCGGTAGGGGTGAAGGGAGTGTCCGGAGATTTCGGCCGCGGCGAGATGGTCTCCTGCATCGATGAGAGCGGCATTGAGGTCGCTCGCGGCCTGGCCAACTACAGTGCCCTGGAGACACACAAGCTCCTGGGCCAACCCAGTCACCGTATTGAAGAGATACTCGGTTACGTGGACGAGCCGGAGCTGATCCACCGGGACAATCTGGTTCTCTGCTAGTTTTGGTTTTGTCTTTCTGTAGGAGCCAAGTCCTCTCTGCGAACATTCGCCCAGGAGACTGGGCTCCTACGACAGCTTCTTCGCTCTTTTTAAGAGGGAAACCTTAGGCAAAAAAAGGGCCGGTCAATGACCGGCCTTTTTTGATACTGCCTGTGCCTTTTAGGCTTAAGCCATGTCGCGAATACGTGCGTTCAGACGGCTCTTGAAGCGGGCAGCGGTGTTCTTGTGCAGGTAGCCTTTACCACAGCTACTGTCGATTACCGGAACAGCGGCCTGATAGGCGGCTTTTGCGGCATCCTTGTCACCGGCGCTGATCGCCTTGATGACCTTCTTCATGGTGGTGCGCATTGCGGAGCGGCCTGAGGCGTTGTGTTCACGACGCTTCTCGGCCTGGCGGGCGCGTTTTCTGGCTTGTGCTGAGTTGGCCAAGGTGATTACTCCCAAAAATTCCGGATAGTCAAGTCAAGGGTCGCATAATATGCATGCTTTTCGTCGCCGTGTCAACGCCGGAACCACTTTTCTTTGTTCGGTCATGACGCGGTGACAAGGTCGCGATATGATGGCCTCTTTTCGCCCTAAAGGCCAGTCAACGTACAGTGATTTATGAATTATAAGGCAGAAAAACGTGGCTAGGGGATTGCTCCGCTCCACCGCCGTAGTCGGTGGCTTCACCATGGTCTCGCGTGTGCTCGGTTTCGTGCGAGATATGGTTTTTGCCAACCTGTTTGGTGCCGGTGCAGGCACCGATGCCTTCTTTGTTGCCTTCAAGATCCCCAATTTCCTGCGTCGGCTATTCGCCGAAGGCGCCTTTTCACAGGCATTTGTCCCTGTGCTCTCGGAGTATAAGAGCCGGCGCGGCCTGGCGGAGGTGCGCCGCCTGGTGGCCGATGTCAGCGGTAGCTTGGGAGTTGTCTTGCTGCTGTTAACACTGCTGGCGATCCTCGGCGCCTATCCGCTGGTGAGCGTGTTCGCGCCCGGCTTTCGTGGTGATGAGGCGAAGTTTATCCTCACCGCCGAGATGCTGCGCATCACCTTCCCCTATCTGTTATTTATCTCCCTGACCGCCCTGGCCGGCGGTATCCTCAACACCTACGGCCGCTTTGCAGTGCCGGCAGTGACCCCCGTGTGGCTCAATCTCTCGCTTATCGGCTGCGCCTTTTGGCTGGCGCCCCAGTTCGAGCAGCCGGTCGTCGCTCTGGCTTGGGGGGTGTTTATTGCCGGGGTACTGCAGTTACTGTTTCAGTTTCCCTCATTGCACCGGCTTGGGTTGTTGCCGCGCCCGCGCTGGGGCTGGGGCGACGAGGGGGTGCGGCGGATCCTGCGGTTGATGCTGCCGGCGATCTTCGGCTCCTCGGTGGCGCAGATCAATCTGCTGCTCGACACCATCATTGCCTCCTTCCTTGTCACCGGCAGTGTCTCCTGGCTCTACTATTCGGATCGTCTGGTGGAATTTCCGCTGGGGGTGTTTGGTATCGCTCTGGCGACGGTGATTCTGCCCAGTCTGTCGCAGCGGCATGCGGAGGCCAACCCGGATGAGTTTAGCCGCACCCTGGACTGGGCTATGCGCTGGGTGTTTCTGATTGGCACCCCTGCGGCCGTTGGACTGCTGCTGCTCGCGGGCCCAATGCTTACGACCCTGTTCCACTACGGTGAGTTCGCACAGAACGATGTGCAAATGGCCACACTCAGTCTGATGGCCTATAGCGTCGGCCTGATTGGCTTCATGCTGGTGAAGGTACTGGCACCCGGTTTCTATGCCCGACAGGATACCCGAACCCCGGTACGTTTCGGGGTCTACTCCATGGTGGCGAACATGGTGATGAATCTGGCCTTCGTTGTGCCGATGGTGATGTCCGGTGTCACCGGTCCCCATGCCGGCTTGGCGCTGGCCACTTCACTGGCAGCCTTCGTCAATGCCGGTTTTCTGTTCTTCCATCTGCGCCGTGCGGGTGTATTCGTTGCCCAACCGGGTTGGGCGTTGTTTGCTCTGCGGATGGGGATCGCCAATGTTGCGCTGGGGCTCACCCTTTGGTGGGGGCGAGGGGAGATGGGAGAGTGGTTTGCCCGTGATGCCAGTGAGCGCGCACTGCTGCTGGCAGGGCTGATTGGCGGGGCGGCGGCGGTTTATTTCATCGTTTTGTTACTGCTGGGCATTCGACCTCGCCAGCTGCTGGGGCGCAAGTCGTAATTGGCATCGAAGCCGGGCGCAGAATCGGGTTATACTCTGTGGTTTTTCGGGGTTCGCGGATAACGGCCATGGAACTGATTCGCGGTCTACATAATTTGCGTGCACACCACCATGGTTGCGTGGCGACCATCGGTAATTTCGATGGTGTGCATTTGGGGCACCAGGCGGTGCTCGGTCAGCTGGCGGAAAAGGCCGCGGCCATGTGTCTGCCGACCACAGTAATTACCTTCGAGCCGCAGCCACAAGAGTATTTCAGCCACACGGATCTGCCACCGCGCCTGACCCGTTTTCGTGAGAAGATGAAGGCACTGCAGCGGTTCTCCGTCGATCGGGTGCTCTGCCTGGCCTTTAACCGTGCCCTGGCGGAGATGGAGCCGGAAGCTTTCATCCGCGAGGTGCTGGTCGACGGCCTTGGTCTACGCTATCTCGTGGTGGGTGATGATTTTCACTTCGGCAAGGACCGTCATGGTGACTTTGCCATGTTGCAGCAGGCGGGCAAGGAATATGGTTTTGAGGTGGTACATATGCATACCTTCAGCCTGGATGGCGGGCGGGTCAGCAGCACCCGCATCCGTGAGGCGCTGCAGGCGGGAGATCTTTCCCTTGCCGCACAGATGCTTGGTCGACCCTACCGCATGTGTGGCCGGGTGGCGCATGGCAATCGGCTGGGACGGACCATCGGTTTTCCCACCGCCAATATCTTCCTGCACAGGAAGAAGGCGCCTATAGACGGCGTTTTTGCCGTGGAAATGTTCGGCATCAGGGGTGAACCGGTTCCCGGCGTGGCCAACGTCGGCACTCGCCCCACGGTGGATGGCACCCGCTCGTTGCTGGAGGTCCATCTGTTTGATTTTTCGGACGAGATCTACGGCAGTTATGTCCATGTGGACTTTCTGCAGCGTATCCGTGAGGAGCGACGTTTTGAATCGTTCGAGGCGTTGAAGGTGCAGATCCTGCGAGACGCTGAACAGGCGCGTGATTTTTTCCTCGCGCGCGTTTAGCAAAACCGATTCGATTAAGAAGTGAGATTACCGTGACGGACTATAAAAATACTTTGAATCTGCCGGAAACCGACTTTCCCATGCGCGGCAATCTCGCCAAGCGCGAGCCGGAGATGCTCAAAAGCTGGGAGGCGATGGACCTTTATGGCAAGCTACGCGCCGCCGGCGAGGGCCGCGAGAAGTTCATCCTGCATGACGGCCCTCCCTATGCCAATGGCGATATTCACTTGGGCCATGCGGTGAACAAGGTGCTCAAGGACATCATCATCAAGTCCCGGACTCTGAGCGGATTCGATGCTCCCTATGTGCCGGGTTGGGACTGTCACGGTCTGCCCATCGAACTGCAGGTGGAAAAAAAGCTGGGTAAGGCGGGTGTCGGGGTCACTGCTGACAAGTTCCGTGCCGCCTGTCGCGACTATGCGCATGCGCAGGTCAACGGCCAGCGTGAAGGATTCAAGCGAATGTTGGTCCTGGGCGATTGGGAGAATCCCTATCTCACTATGGACTATAAATTCGAGGCTGACATCATCCGCACGCTCGGCCGGATCATTGACAATGGGCATCTGCACAAGGGCTCCAAGCCGGTGCACTGGTGTACCGATTGCGGCTCGGCACTGGCCGAAGCCGAGGTGGAGTACGAGGACAAAACCTCGCCGGCCATCGATGTACGCTTCGAGGTGCTTGATGACGAGGCCTTCTGGGGTCGTGTGCGCAAGGCCGGGGAGCATCCGGGCGAGGGGCCGATCTCAGTGGTGATCTGGACCACCACCCCGTGGACCCTGCCGGCCAACCAGGCGGTGGCGCTCAATCCTGAGCTGGAATATGCGCTGGTGCAGTGCGACGGGGTCGGCGAACATGGTCCTGAACGTCTGTTGCTGGCCGAAGGTCTGCTGAAAGATGTCATGGGCCGTTACGGGGTGGATGACTACCGCATCATCGCCTACTGCAGTGGCACCGACCTGGAAGGGCTCAAACTGCAGCACCCCTTCTACCAGCGCGAGGTGCCAATCATACTCGGCGATCATGTGACCCTTGAGGCCGGTACTGGCGCGGTGCACACCGCCCCCGGCCACGGACAGGAGGACTACGTGGCCGGCCTGCGCTATGACCTCAAGGTTGACAACCCGGTCGGAGGCGACGGCAAATTCCTGCCGGGTACAGAACTGTTCGAAGGCCAACACGTGTTCAAAGCCAACGATGCGGTGCTCGAGGTGCTGCGCGAGCGAGGCAAACTGGTGCATGCTGAGGCGCTGCGCCATAGCTACCCGCATTGCTGGCGCCACAATACCCCGATCATCTTCCGAGCCACTCCGCAGTGGTTCATCTCCATGGAGCAGAGCGGCCTGCGTCCGGCGGCGCTGGAGGAAATCAAGGCGATTGGCGAGAACAACGGCTGGATCCCCGACTGGGGCCAGGCGCGTATCGAGGGAATGGTGCAGGGGCGTCCCGACTGGTGCATCTCGCGTCAGCGCACCTGGGGCGTGCCGATCGCGCTATTTGTCCACAAGGTCACGGGCGATTTTCACCCTAATACTCCCGAGATCATTGAGCAGGTGGCGCAGCGGGTTGAAGAGAAGGGCATCGACGCCTGGTTCGACCTGAACCCGGCAGAACTGCTCGGCGCTGATGCAAACGATTACGACAAGGTGATGGATACCCTGGATGTCTGGTTCGACTCGGGCGTGACCCATGCTGCGGTACTGGATCGCCGCGATGGGTTACACCGTCCGGCGGACCTTTACCTGGAGGGCTCTGACCAGCACCGCGGTTGGTTCCAGTCTTCCCTGCTCACCGCCGTGGCCACCACCGGCAAGGCCCCCTATAAGTCAGTGCTTACTCATGGCTTTACCGTGGACAAGAAAGGTCACAAGATGTCGAAGTCCCGGGGCAACGGGGTCGAGCCAGAGAAGGTTGCCAATACGCTCGGGGCTGATATTTTGCGGTTGTGGATCGCCTCGACGGATTACCGCTACGAGATGACCTATTCCGATGAGGTGCTGAAGCGCACTGCCGATGCCTACCGCCGTATCCGCAACACCGCCCGTTTCCTGCTGGCCAATCTGGCGGGCTTCGACCCGGCAGTGAACAGTGTGGCTCCGGGTGAGTTGCTGGCGCTGGATGCCTGGGCCGTTGCCCGGGCGAAACAGCTGCAGAATGAGCTGTTACCGGCCTATGAAAAGTATGAGTTTCACCAGATTTACCAAAAGGTGCACAACTTCTGCTCGGTCGACATGGGTTCGTTCTACCTTGACGTGATCAAGGACCGCCAGTACACCACCCAGGCCGACTCGCTGGCACGTCGTTCGGCACAGACCGCCATCTATCACATCATCGAGGCGATGAGCCGATGGCTGGCGCCGATCCTCAGTTTCACCGG
>JBFFNE010000028.1:0-31020 GCA_041563315.1 Thiohalomonadaceae bacterium | reverse complement strand
TCGAAGGTAACGACAAACGCTATGCGCGAATCAAGGCCATTAAAATCTTCTGTGACAAGCTCGAAGAAGCCGTTAGCAAATAATCCCCTTATCGCCACTGGTACCCTGCTTTGGTTCCGTATTGCGACGGCAGAACCGAGATCGTTCCACTGCGCACTCACGTCCTTGCCGGACCGGGTACGATCAGTTCCGCAACCAGTGGCAAATGATCGGAGGCGAGGCGCGCCATTTCCGAAGCGGGAATTTCAATACCGCTCACTTCAAGCTCAGGACCGGTAAAGATGTGGTCAATTCGCACGGCCGGAAAGCGTCCGGAAAAGGTGCCCTTGGGCCGGTGCTGTTTGGTCGCCGTCTGTACGTCGTTGAGTCGGCTGGAGAGTCGGCGGCATACTGGCGATGAAGGCAACGCGTTGAAATCGCCACAGAGAATGACCGGGGCATGACACCTCTCGTTGGCCAGCCAGTCGTCGCTTAATAGGGCTTCCACCTGCGCCAGACGTTCGCTCGGGTAAAGACCCAAATGGGTATTGATAATCTGTACCTCTTTGCCGTGCACGTCGATGGCGACCCAGAGCGCCCCGCGCGGCTCCAGGCCCGGCTTTCCTGGGAGTCCGGGTAGCAAGTCGGCCTTGACCAGGCGCATTGGCAGATGCGTCAGGATGGCATCACCATAGCGTTCTTCCTCGATGTGCATCGCCGGATGGAAATGGAAATCCATCTCCAGATAGTGGGCGATGAGGTGCGCCTGATCCATGCCCAGGCTTCGCATCCGGCCAACGTCCAGCTCCTGCAACGCCACCACATCCGGTCTGGCGCGGGCAATCACGCGGGCAATTCGCTCGGCATCGAGCTTACCGTCCATGCCGACACAACTGTGCACGTTGTAGGTCATCACACGTAGGGTGTCCGTCTGCACGGCGGGCTCCCGTGCATAGCCGCCAACCCTCAGCTCTGTCGGACGTCCCAGATGATACAGCGCCGCATCACGCAAATGGCCGGGGCGCAAATACGCCGTTTGACGCTCCGGCAATGGGGTGTCTGCCGGAAGCAGCGCAAATGCGTTGGTCTCCTCCGGCGCAGCTCCGGCGTGAGCGCCATTCTCTTCCGCGAAGGTCATCGGGCTGATGCCTTCCCGCCAACCCAGCAGCGTGAAGTCGCCGGCATCCGAATGTTCACACAGGCGCTGCAGATCCTCACCGATGGCCTCCAAGAAGGGGTGTTGCGCTCCGAACAACACACCACAGGCTTGCGGCAATCGGAATTCGCCCGCCTCGGTCCAGGCGCAAAGCATCCCCGGGGCCTTCATGGCCAGCACAATTGGCACCTTGTGCCGATGCACCAGCTCATGGATAACAAAATCACGCTCTTCACTGCTCAATGATGGCCTTGGTGAATAGATATGCGCCACCGGTCCCATCCCGGCGATGATCACAGAGAGGTCGTCTACGTTATCGCCATTGGTGCCAAATACGGAAAACAGACGCTGAATCTTTTTTCCGCCTAGAAAACGCACTCGCTGGGTTTGGATACTGCCTGTGCCACTGCCATCACCAGAGGCCCTTGCATTCAGCTGTTCAAACACGGAAGTGACAGCTTCTTTCAGGGTATAGCCTTGAATCTCCAAATAGGTATGGACCAACACCTGACCATGATCGGAATAGATCCAGACGTCGTAGTGTCGCCATACGGAATGGTTCGCGGCACGCCATAAACGGGCGACGGCATCGTCGATTCCCTTCAGCGACCAGTGGGCAAACAACGACCGCGGGCCGCGGCGGTGAGACTGCTCGTCATATCCCAGAAAGTTGATGTGAATAACGGGCATACCGCGGCTGATATCGATCTTGCCGCCGATGACACAAAGTTCGCGTAGCAGGATCGCAATAGCGACCCGTGTCGGTATGAATTTCAGTTCCTTAACCAAATCGTGCCCGCCGACAAGACCGCGCACAAAATCCCACAACGCCAGTCCCAGCTCCAGCAGCAACAACACGGCAATACGCAGAAAGCTGTAGAGATTACTGAGCACAAACGCCAGCAGTACCAGCGGATTGGCCCCGCGTAGTGTCGAGCCCCAACCCATTGACGACGGGCAAAAGTGTGATTCAGCCGCCCCGCCCGTATAGATGTCCGAGTAGGCACTGCCGCCCTTGAGTAAAGCCCCGTTACCCGTACGGGCGAGTAGTGATTCCATACGGGCGGCCGCGTCCGGTTCAAACATGCGCACCAGCAGGCGCGACTCATGTTCCCTGAAAGCGAACGCCGGCACCGCGCCCTTGACACCATAGAAGAGTTCAGCCTGAACAGCGGGAGTAGTCGATGGCAAGCCTGAATAGTGGGTATGCAGCTGATAATGTTCGCGCTCGATTAGCCGCTGCAGAAAGGGCATTTCATTTTGTTTCAGCGCATGTTCAAATTGCGACTGCGAGAGTCCATCGATCTGGATCATAATCAGCCCCGGTCTCGTCGGCGCCCCTTCCGAGACAGGCAGCCGCAACAGACGCGCCAGCCAGACACTGCGACTGAGGTTACGGCGCCAGCGCCGCAGGAAGGTCTCGATTCGACCGAGCATAGCTTAGCCTGTGTTGTGCGTAATCAGCGACAGCGGGCTGTTACCCGCACCACGCATATTCCGGGGCAGAGTCATCAACGTTATTTTTCTGAAAACAGGTGCGTCCCAAGTGCAACGTCACCTGCACCGGCGACGCTTCTCAGGATCGCCCATTCCGTCTTCACCCAGTTAAAGGCATCCTCCCAGTCCCTGTCATCTTCGCTGGCACCCGCGGGGAATTTTTCTTTCACCGCGGCATAACACGCCAACGCCTTGTCCGCGGAGTGCGACATGGAAAAGGCCTCGGCCGTGCCTCGTGCGTTTTTTCTCAGTTCGGCCACTCGCTCCGGCGCCAGTTCGACTAGTCTGTGCAGCGCAGCACTGAACGCTTCTGGCGTTGCCTCCTGAAGCAGGCGGCCGTTCCTCCCATCCTGAACCACCTCCCTCGCACCAAACGCATCCAGGGCAACTACCGGCAAACCGGCTGCCATCGCCTCCGTCAGCACCATTCCCTGCGTCTCGCTCGTGGAGGCAAAGGCAAACACGTCCATCGCGTGCAGCGCATCGGCCAATGGCTGCTGCTGCAAAATGCCGACAATATGCAATCGCGCTTCGGCCCCTGCGCGCACAAAGATCTCCTGCATCGTCTCTTTTGCGGGGCCGGTACCGATGATCAAAATATGCGCATGCGGATCCCGGCTGGCAAAATCGGCCAGCGCCAGCGCCAGAAATTCCAGGTTCTTTTCCGGCGCCAGGCGTCCCAGGTGGCCGACCACGAAGGCCTTTTCAGGGATGCCCATCTGCCGGCGAAAGGCACGGCCATCCCCCTGGGCAAAGTGTTGCAGATTGACTCCCGTAGGCACCACGCTTATCGGGGTGGTCACACCGCGCTGCTGCAACAGTACCTGAAGGCTTTCACTCGGCGCGAAGACCTGATCGGTAAGATTGGCATAACGGGTCGCCAGTTCCATGACAAAGCGTTTCAGGGCGGGGGAGTCACCAGGAACATAATGTGTATACTGCTCGTACAGGGTGTGATGGGTGAACACCAGCGGCAGCTCCCGGTAGCGCGCTATCCTCAGCGCCGTCATACCCAACAGAAAAGGGTGCTGGGAGTGCACAATGTCCGGACGGAAGGCGTCCAGCCTTTCGCTGAACCGAGGATGGAGCGGGAGTGCCAGGGAGAAATCACTGGCGTTGAATTGCCGGATTGCCGGGATCCGTACCACCCCGTCTTCGCGCGGCGACATCTCGGGAAATTCGGGCGCCACAACCAGCACCCGGTGCCCGCGCTTGCGGTATTCCGCACGGAAGGCCTCCACCGAGCGGGCCACACCGCCCACATGCGGGCTGAAGGTGTTGGTGACCAGCAGAATATTCATCCGTCACGCCTGCTGTTTGACGGGAACGACGGAGTCCCGGCCATCGACGATCGTTTCCGACACAAAGCCGGGCAAACGGATTTCAAGCGGCGGGGCGTCACGATGCCACGCTCCCTGCCACGCAATGCGCGGTGCATTTTCCCCATCCGGCGTGATGCTCAGGGAGATGGCGCCAAACGCCGTCGGCGCCGGTCCGAAGCGGATCGGGGTCTCTTGCTCAAGCCATCGTACCGGAATACCCGCGCACAGGATGAGGCGCTCGCCCTCCTCGCGCACAAAACAGTTGCGAATCATCAACACCCACTCGGCAGCGGCCCACACATGGTGGCCGTCGCCCATGCATCCGCCCCCAGTGCGCGGATGAATGGCCTCCGGCCACTGCCCGGTCGGCGATGCCAGCTCGGCAACCGCATCCATCAGCGCGAGGTAACGCGGATCACCGGCACGTAACAGGATTTGCGCCACGTGCAGTGTCAGGTAGGCGTTGAGGCCGGAATGGATCATGTCCTGGTAGAACGCGCCGTTGACAAAGCAGCGGCTAAGCAGGAATTCCACCGTATCGAGCAGCCGGGGATCGTCGGGTGCAGAGAGTTGTGTCGGATAGCCCAGCGCCAGTGAGCCGATGGCGCCGGCATCCATGCGCCGATAGGGTGAAGCAGGCATGGCCGGACGGCCGAGGCGCTGCGCGCACGCTGCCAGACTGCGCTCCACCGCCGCCGCATAGGCTTCCGCACCCTGGGTAAATTCTTCATGGGTGGCGGTATTTTCCTCAGCGATCAGTGACGCCGCCGCACGCAGTCCGGCGATCGCCCAAAAATCATCCCAGAAATAGTAATCGTTGGGACCCAGGTGCTCGGCACTGAAACCAGCCGGCAGCAGCCCGGCATGGGGGGTGTTCGGTTCGTCAGCGAGCCGTTTGCGTATGAGCCAGCGGGCTCCGCGCTGAAGGGGGCCGACCCAGTCCGGCGATCCCGGCTGTCCGGTCAATGCGAAAAAACGTTGCAGGATCCATAATACTTCACCGTTGGCATCCCATTCCCCCTCCTGTGAGCGGAAATACCCCAGTGAGGTCTGCCGCTCAGGAAAGCGCGCCAGTGCGCGAGCGGCGCGATCCGTCAGGCCGATGCACAGCAGTGCATGAATGATGAAAGCGGCATCCCGAAACCAGAAGCGCTTGTAGGTGTAGGGACCGGGATAGACATCCTCGGGCGAATGCAGAATCAGCGAGGTGACTGCGGCGTCGAACAGGAACTGGTAACGTGGCTCGGGACAGGTGAGCCTGCAGCGACCTTTCCGCACGTCTTCCCAGGCATCGGCCGTAAGCGTCCCTGACGCTACGGCATCCAGCGGAACAGTGACAGTGAGTTCGCCATCTTCACCCGCCCTGACCGGAAACAGTGCTGCGGCGGTGACCATCCCCACATCGCAGAGCCCCTCTATCTGGTCCTCCAGATCTCGAAGATGGATATACACATCACCGTTGCGGTAGTCGGAGACATGATGCCGCTCAGCGGGGGTGCTGAAGTGAACGGTCTGACCCTCGTCGACGGTCCAGACATCGCGTCCAGGAGAGAGGCTGACCTGATGGATGAAGCTGATGCCCTCTGGATTTTGCGGGCGCAAGGCGAGGACTAGCCAGCCACGGCTATCGCTTCGCGCCTTCAGGTGCAGTTTGCAAACCGGGCGACCCGACTCTAGCTCAACCCAGGCGCTACTGGTGAGTAGCAGACTATCCATTTGTGTCTCGGTAGTGATGCGAACCCCCGAAGTCATCTCCTGGTGCTGTTGGCATTCGAGGTTTCGCGAGGGCAACAGGCAGCGCCCATCCTCAGTCAGCAACCAGCCGTCCAGCGACCAGCCATCGAGAAACGGGGTCAATAGACCGCGCGGGTCGACAATCGGCAACTCCTCACAGTCCGGATAGCCGATCGCGGTCCAGTTGCGGTGAGTGAGGTTAATATGCGTAATGGAAAATGCGCGTGGGATAAACGACTCGTCGTACGGATCGAACTGGCGCTCAATCCAGTAGGGCCAGACCCAGTCCAGGTTGTGCTGGATCACACGGCTGTTGATTAGGCCCCGGGCATGAAACACCACGCCGGCACGCAGCAATTCGATCGGTTCGCCCACCTCCGAGGGCTGGGCAAAGCTGTGCAGTCGCGCCAGCAGGGCAATGGGATCCAGAAATCCCTGCTTGCGTGCGACCCGTCGAATGATAAAACGCCAGGGCAACCACTTCATCCAACTCATGGTAAGTCCTCTTCAATGACACCTTGATCGCGATACCGATTCAACGCACGGCGCGCAAGCCGATTGAGATAGATGATCACCACCACAGTGACCACAAAGCCTATGCCATAAATGGTCCATTCCAGGGTTGAACGACCTGTGTGACGTATGCCTAGCGTGGAGATATCAGCAGCGAGCGAGCCAAGATAGACGCTGTGGATGGAGAACGGGATGAAACCTAGCAGCGAGCCGCCGATGTACCCGCGCAATGAGAACGAGGTCAGTCCAAAAAAGTAGTTGGAGATCTTGCTGGGAAAAAACGGAATCATTCGAGTCAGCATCACGATCTTCCAGCCTTGGGGGGTTAGCTCATCACTCACCAGTCGTAGTCGGGAATGGGCCATCGTGAAGTCCCGCGCACGTGGACCAAACAGATAACGCGCGATCAGGAAAGCCAGGGTAGCCCCGAGTGTGGTGCCCACGACCACGTAAAGGGAGCCCTCCACCACACCAAACACAAATCCGGCGCCGGTTGTCAGCAGTACCCCGGGAAGTATCAGTACCACCACCGACGCCATCAGCAGAATGAACAGCAGCGGCGCCCAGGCCCCCTGTTCATCAAACCACTGCAGCAGGCGCACCAGCTGCTCATGCGCGCCAAACCAGATCAGGATCGCCAGTAGCACCGCGACAAACAGAATGCTGGCAGCGATGCCCCAGAGCGGGGACAGCAGGCGATTGCCAGGAGGTTTAGTCGCCGTCTGTTTCATTGCTAGTAAAACAGTCCGTCTCTACCATTCATCCGAGCCGTCTCCCTAAGAAAGAAGGGGATGTCCGGGTGAAGAGTAAGTCGTCCTGGACATCTTATTTCGTTGATTCATTAGCAGGATAGCTGAGATCCGGCCATTCGAGATCAACACCGCAGGGTTTCGGATTGCCCAGGGATACTTATCTATTCGTGGACACTGTGTGTGGTTTCAACCCGCTGGGCAACATGGGTACTCTTGCCCATGACCCCGAACGACACGAAATATCGAACAGGTGGCTGGGAGTTTCTAGTGGTGACATCAAAAAAATGTGGGCCAGATTCAGGAAGAAATCAACATCGAACAGACATTTTTTTACATTGTTCGATAAGACGGACAAGCCGTTGAACCGTGAAGTTTAAAGCGAAGCCTGAGCGACTAGCATAGATGCAGGCCGCGAGTTATACGATGAGGCATACATAGAACAGACTTTAGCGAACCGCGAGATTGAGCAAGGTTCCGATTCGCGCTGAGTGTCGCGGCAATAATTGCACCGGTCTATATTGCAAGACTGACTGCCGGTACCCAATATCACTCGTACCATGTAGATAGTTCACCAGAGCCACCTGACAGCCAAGTGGAGCGTCCATGCCACCGAAGATTTAAACTAGAAATTGAGCGAATCTCCTCCCTCATTGATCGGTCTAAAACCCGATCAATATTCCCACTTCGCACCGACAATCAATGATGAGTTGTCATACTGGTAGCGGTCATCGGAGTTGTCTCGAGTGTTTTGCTTAAAATCGGCATAGTACTTTTTGTGTTGATTCCAACGGTACTCACCGCTCAGTAGCAGGTCAGAGCCTGAAGCACTTTTTATCCCTTGTGAGGGTTCCTCGAAGTTGAAGGCGTTGAGATAATCGCGGTCAAAAAATCGCACTTTGACACGCAACCGCATCCGATCATTTATATCGTGTATCACCCTGACTTTGAAGCTGCTTTGATCCATATCGTTGTAACCAACGTGGCTATCACGACGCTGCAGAAGTTCATAATCAAAGTAGCTGACTGTGTTCGCGCTGAATCGATGACGAAGCCCAAGCTCATAAATCATGTATTTGTATGTCAGCAAAGGGTTGCTCGCCAACAGTCTTCCATCGGCGCTATACGCATGTCGCTCACTATAATCACGAAGCTCGGTGCTGATGCCGGCACTTAAGTTGGTTTTCCTTCCCAGGCGATGTTCAAGATAGGTTTCCAGCATAAAATAGGTGTGGTCGTACTGGTTCCATGCTACCGGATCTTCATAGTCCAGACTCTCCAGCACAGTTTTGACTCCGACACTGTTTCTGCGTGACAGCTTGCGCTCGTAATCGCCTTCTAAACCAAAGCTCTTGTAGGTATAACGATTGGATACGTCGACCCCGGCCGTAGACGTTTTTGGGTAACCATTGTCGTGATCCACATACACCTTGTCGTGACTTCGCACAAAAATGCCCGCATAAGCCTTGCCTTTGCGTCCTTTTTCCCCCAACGCAAAATCAGTGCCTAGATTCAACTCATGATCGGTTGAACTGGCATCATTGAGTGCAGATTCAGGATAATAGTAGCCACTGAATCGGTATCTGGCGTTTAGTGCCGCATGGGCGTTCAGTGGTGTAATGAGTTGCGTCTTTGCCTTGAGCGGAATAAATACTCCAGCCTGCTCTTCCGGCTGTGCAATCACCCCACCGTTTGGATCCGCATAGTAATCGACATAGTCATGGTCCGGTGTGTGGTAGACGTTGGTTTCATACCCCATACCGCTTTCTATCGACCAGTTAAAATTAACAGGAGACACGTCTGTTGCAGCAGCACCTGCACTTGACAGAGCCAGTGAAACGGCAATCAAGATACTTTGTTTATTCATTTTCTCGCCTCGGATTTAGTGTTTAATCGTGCTTCAAGCAACCGCAACTCTTCATGAAGCGCTTTATTCTCAGGTTCTAGCGCAAGCCCCTTGTACACTTCTCTTCTCGCCCGCTCCAGCTTATTAAGCTCGCGCAGACTTTTCGCCAACGCCAACCGCAGCACAGGGCTGTTGGATTCGATATCTACCGCTTCTTCCAGGACATCAACGGCATCCGCAGAGCGGCCAAGGGCAGACAGCGTGTCGGCAAGCAACAGTCTTGCATTGAGACTATCAGGCTCCAGTGCCAACATCCTTCGAACGGCTTGTTCTGCCTCCTCATACTGTTTTAATTCCATATGCGCCAGTGCCATGTTGTACCAGGCAGAAGAATAGGTAGCATCCAACTCCAGCGCCTTGCGATAGTGCGCGATCGCCTCGAGTGGCTGCCCCGTGCGCACCAGGCGTACCGCCAGATTCAATTGCGCCTTGGTATATTCCGGGCGTATCTTGAGCGCAGTTTTATAAGCGAAAATCGATTTCTCATTCTGCCCTTTCCGCCCGTAAATCACCCCTAGGTTGTACCACGCCTGCACATAATTCTCACGCAAGCTGACCGCACGATCAAAAGCATTAAGCGCCTCATCGCTTTTATCCTGACGCATGAAAAGCAGGCCGAGGTTGTACCAGGCAGAGGGGTAATCATCGCGCAATGACAAGGCTTTCCGATAACTCTGCTCTGCCGCCTTGAAATCCTTCAGTGACACATAGACCAGACCGAGATTCAATAGCGTCTCTGGATAGTCACCATTTTTTAAGGCGAGCGCTTTTTGGTAATCCTCGATTGCTAAGGCGTATTCCTCAAGGCGGTAGTTTGCCCGCCCGCGATTAAACAGTGCAGTGACATTTTGCGGGTTGGATTCAATGACCCTATCGAAATTATCACGCGCTTCAAGCCACCTTTTTTCCTTTAGCAGCAATAGCGCAAGATTGTACCTTCCGGCCATGTGGTCCGGGGCATATTGCAACAGCTTCCGATAGCGAGCCAAGGCGGAAATGATATTATCATTGGCAGCCTCAAGCTGTGCCAGAGCAAACAGTGTCGAGGGATTTCCGGCATCAAGTTCCAGAACCTCCTGCAATTGCTTCTCCGCGGACTCCCTGCCCTGTTCGGTATTGGGTTGCAGTTTCGCCAGTGCCAGACGCGGCTCTATAAAACCCGGCAAATGACGTACTGCCAGATTGAAGTTTACGCTCGCCTGCTCGTAAAACTCAGCCCCTTGCTCCGTCCAGGCACGCCCAAGCTGGTAATAGGCGCGCGCCTTGCGGGCGCCACCGGCCAACGCCGATGCACGTTCAAATAACGCCACAGCCTCTGAAAACTTCTTTTTCCTGATCAGCAACAATCCGAGGTTATAATGTGCTTCAAAGTGGTTCTCGTTAAACTGCATTACCCTGCGATAGTCATCAGTGGCGGCGTCGAAGTTATCCAACCGGGTATGGACCAGTGCACGGTAGAAAAACAGTGTTGGCCAGACAGGCGTCATCTTGGCGGCGCGGTCAAGGAAACTTAGCGCTTCGTCGTATTTCCCCTGCTTGTATCGCAGGATGCCAAACAAAGACCATACCAGTGCGTCATTGCGTACTTCTGTCATCGGCTTGACCAGACTTTCTGCCTGCTGCCATTTTCTCGACATGATCAGCGTGAAGATTTTTCTGGCCTGTTTATCGTCTGTAAGTAGGAGTTCCGGCACTTCCTCCAGAAGGCCGCTCTCCGCCTCTTCTCCGACAGAAGCTTGAACGGTTATTACCGTAGCTTCGTCTGCATCCAGCCCGACCTGATAACGAACATAAAGCAACAGCAGGAACAACAAGCCCAGCAATCCAAGAATCGGAACAAAGCTCTCCTTAAAGGCGCGGTTCATTGAATGGCTTCCAGTAGTGTTCGCATGGCCTGCCGATTCACGTTCTGAATCTCCAGTCCCGGACGGGCATTGATCTCCAGCAGCACCGGGCCATGTTCCCCGATAGCAATATCGATTCCCAGGTACTTCAATGGAACCTCCAAGGCAATATGCTTTGCATGAATGAGGATTTCATCCCAGAAGGGAATCGTGACGCCGACAAGTGGAGCACCGCTGTCTGGATGGTGGCTGACAGCCGACCCTTTCAGCATGGCGGAGCTGCAGCAACCGCTCTCCAGGTCCAGACCCAGTCCCACAGCACCCTGGTGAAGATTCGCCTTGCCGTCTGAGGCCAGCGTCGGCACTCGGCTCATGGCCTGTATCGGTTGATTCTGAAACATGATAATTCGCACATCGGCAAGACCGCTATCAAACAGCCTGCTGATAGCCTGATGCTGTATTACACGCTGCTCTATAATTGCAGCATCCTGATTGTCGAAGGAGTAGACACCGAAAATAATGTCCGAGATATGGCGCTTCAGCGCGTCAATGCCGTACCGCTTTCCGTTAATACCAATCCATTCGCCATCCTTTCTTTCAACAACCACAAGAATGCCGTTACCCGCGCTACCCTGAGAGGGTTTAATCACGAACTCATCAAGTGTTGCCAGATCTCGTTCAAGGTTCGCAAGCTCAAAGAAATAGCGATAGCTGAAGTGGGTCTTCGCCAACGGCACTCCCACAGGTGCGAGAATTTCCTTGCACAGCAATTTATCGTTGGCGACAGGAAAATCCCGGCGCGCATTGTAAGGGTAGACATAACCGAGATTACGTCTGTTCATTGTCAGCACCTGGGCGGATGCAGCACTTAGGCTTCGCCACTTTTGAATCCATTTAAACATGAGACGCTGACTCGGTACGCAACAGATGCCTGAAGCGGTAATACTCCATAAGCCGCATTCCAACCCAGCGTCCCAACCAGATATTCAACGCCATTACCACCAGCAACAGCTCTGGAAAGGCCAGAAACAGCGATTGCATAAACATGGATGACATCACGGCATACGCTGCTGCGGTAACAATAATGGTGGTAAACATCAGACGCATCGCCTTACGGATCCCCTGCTCTTCACTGATAATGGCAAATCGCTCTGCGGTAATCGCCAGAATCGCAATGGGAAAAAGCGTGATTTGCGCCAGTTCGAACAGACCCAAATATACACCACTGGCTGTTAACGTCATCATCACCAGCACCACGACGGCAAGGATCACGGCCATTTTCGGTGAATGCAGCAACTGCAGCCAATCGAGACCTCTTCTGATTTTTGCAGTTATCGCAATAATCAGCACAAAGCCGATAATCCCCCATAGCAACCCGGTCTCTCGTGCGGCAGCGGCTATCAGGGCCGGAAGAAACGTTCCGAATGTCTCCACGCCGATCACGTTGCGAAACACAACGGTAACGAAGGCCCCGAGCGGAATCATCAACAATACTTTCAGCAATTCCTGCGACATGCCGACGCGCTCGAAGATGGCATAAAAATTCACCATATTGAAGATGGACTCACCCAGCACCTGTTGTGCCTCGTAGCGTGGCACCAGCTTTTTTATGGTGGCAAAGTGATACTGGAAATTAATGTTTCCTGTATGCTTGAACAACACCTCGTCACCGTAATAAAGCGTGAGGAAATTGGATGGGATTTCGGCGAGGTGATCGTTGATGGTATCGAAAGGTACCCAGTGGCCATTCATATAGGCTTCAACCCACTGATGGCTAGTGCGTTTGCTGCCGCCACTCATGATAAAGCCTCCCACCAGGCGTGCCGGGATATTTATCCTGCGTGCCATTGCCACAAACAGCCTTCCCTTGCCATTACAGCTGGCTTCACCCAGTTTCAATGCGGTCAGAGCATCGGTGTAGCCCGAAAAATTTCGATTTGTAAAATCATCCTGCAAATGACGATGAATGGCGACCAAGCTCTCGGATACGTTTCGTTCCTGAGCCGGGGGCAGGATGTGATTCAGACGCTCAAGTATCAGTGGATCTTCGACCTGGATCCCCTCTTCTGACTGCAGATAGGGCTGCAACTGCTCTGGATATCCGTCAGGGATCGGCACCCCTTCGGGGAGTACGTAGCGAATCGGATTTGTCTGTACCAGCACCGTATAACGCAGATTCTGTCGCCCATTCACCGCCGAGGCCTCCCAGCTGGCAATGCGGTTTAGCCCTTTGCTCATCTGGTTCTGCACGAACACACCCGGCGCCTGCTGCTCCTCCAATACGGTTTGGCGAGCATCAGAACGCGGCAAGAAGGTCTCGATTGTTATCCCTTCGCCATGGCCGTCCACCTGCATGGACAACTCAACCTGATAGCTGAGCGCAGGAATCAATCCCTTCAAGGGATAGCCGAGCACAAAAAGCTTGAAGCCCATCAGCCCCAATGGCGCAACAACCAATAACGTAATGAGCCCCCAGTATGCCAGGCGTCGCTTATTGGCCTCAGCATTCATGAAATCGCTTCCTTTATTATTAACCAGCCCACGGCGCAGCAAGCATGCTCTGTACCAATTCAATCAACCGTGAACATGATCGCAATTACTGAAAATGCGTCAATTTATTTTCAATAAAAGAGGTTTCGTCATGCCGGTTTTGTCAATAGCCACAGCATTGCCATTACGCCAGAAAATACAGGAGGAATCTTAAGAGCAAATTAAAATTCAGGCTTGGCGGTCCCATGCAACCACGTTGCGCCGCCCTCTCAGAATGATCCCGCCCACCACAACCTCAACCGCATCCCCAGTCCGCTGGTATACCCACGGGCAACGAACCGCACGTCGCCATTATCATCGAGCACGAAACTGGCCGGCACACCACTGACGCCATAGATGCGGGCAAGGGCTCCCTGCGGATCGTTGATCACCGGGTAGTCCACCCCCTCCGCCTGCATTACCGCCACCACCTCACTCTCTTCACCTGACTGCATGGCAATGGTGATCACAGGATAACTATCGGCCAAGCTGTCGATCATGCCGTGCTCCAGATTGCACACCGGGCACCAGGTAGCCCAAAAGTGGACTACGGCGGGCTTGCCCTGCAGCGAGGTGAGAGTGAAGGGCTCTCCACTGAGAGTAACGCCATCAAATGGCGGCGCTTTCCCGCTGACCGCATCGCGGGTGAGAAAGGCCTCCAGGGCGAGAACAAAAAGGACCAGCAGTGCAAGCTCTAGCAGCAATTTGGGTAAGCGTTTTTTCACTTTCGCTAACATTTTTGTTCCTGTCATGGGGTGTATAGCCGCACATGCTACTGTTAAACCCATACGGTTCACCACCAGATTAATGAGAGCCTGCGCCGCGCCCCTGTACGGGGCACTCAAAGCAGAAGGATTCCTGCATAGCCTACACTAATGATTCGGCGCTCATCGTCATGGGTAGTGATCAAATGGGTTTACTATGGAGGTCTTCCAACGACTTGGCGTGGCATTGGCACTTGGGCTGCTTATCGGCATCGAGCGCGGCTGGCATGAGCGCAGTGCTGCTGAAGGGCAACGAGTGGCTGGGGTACGTACCTTCGGCTTGATTAGCCTGTTAGGGGCGGTGTGGGCACTATTGGCCGACGAACTTGGCGAGGTAGTCCTCGCCCTCGCCTTTCTTGCCTTCGCCGCGCTCATCGTCTCAGCCCACGTTCTGGATGTCCACAATGACCGGGACTACGGCATCACCACCTCTGTGGCGGCCTTGCTGACCTTCGCTCTGGGGGCTGCCGCCGCGCGTGGATACCTAAACATTGCCGCGGCCAGTGCGGTTGTCGCCACCACCCTACTCGGACTCAAGCCGATTTTACATCACTGGCTGGAGCAGATGGAGCAGCGTGAACTCTTTGCCATCTTCAAGATGCTTCTAATATCAGTTGTGCTGCTGCCAGTGTTACCCAACCAGGGTTACGGTCCGTGGCAGGCGCTTAATCCTTATGAAATATGGTGGCTGGTCGTACTCATCGCGGGGATCTCCTTTGCCGGTTATTTCGCTGTCAGGATCGCCGGCAGCAGCCGCGGCATCATCATCACCGGCCTGTTCGGCGGACTGGCATCGTCCACCGCAGTGACCTTGAGTTTTGCTCGACTGGCGCGACAGAACCCTGGTACACAAGCGCTGCTTGCAGCAGGGGTAGTCCTTGCCGCCGGCACCATGTTCCCGCGCATGCTGCTGGAGGTTTCGGTGGTCAATCGTCAGCTGTTCCCTACCGTCAGCCTGCCGCTACTGGGGATGATGGCAGTGTGCTTCCTGGCAGTGCCAGTGTTACTCATGCGGCCGGGGAGCAAAGAGAAATTAGGGGCCATGCGCTTTCAAAACCCCTTTGAACTGTTGCCGGCACTGAAATTTGGTCTGCTGCTGGTGGTGGTGGTGCTGGCTGCCGAGGGGTTTCAACAGTGGTTTGGCGATACCGGACTCTTTGCGGTGGCCGCCATCTCCGGCATTAGCGATGTGGATGCGATCACCCTTTCGGTGGCGAGACTTGCACGCGGCGATCTTGACAACAAGGTCGCAGTGCAGAGCATCGTTATCGCCGCCAGCATCAATACCCTCATCAAGGGACTGATCGTAAGCGTGATCTGTCGCAGCCCCATGGCCTGGCATGTGATGGGCGTGTTTAGTGTCACCGTAATCACCGGCGCTACCATCACCCTCCTCACGTTATAGTCATCGTATACCTCACGACATTGAACCACATGCAGGTGGCCGTTTTGTTGTCGTTCTACAATGCCGCGAACACCCACGATGCCGAGAACGTGTGAGGACACCTTCCTCAGTTCGTGAACAATCACCGTGCCAGAGATAAAGATTGCCGATGCACTGCTGAATGAACCATGAAGCAGACAGGACGCCCTGATGCTGGGGTAAAAAAACGGGGCCGAGGAAGATCGGCCCCGAAGTGGACATATCATTATACTTAATGTCCATACCAAAACGGGGAGGTAATGGTCGGTTAAATCATAACGAGCCAACCTTAATAGGAGATTAAAAGGTAAAAGGGAAGGCGCGCTCAACTCGACGCTGGAGGTGGCGCGACATCGGTGACCGGATAATTTTTCGCCAGCTCCATCAGCATGTGCAGATGACTGGCCCCCTTGACCGCCTGCTCCATGGCGCGGCGGACATTGCTGTAAAGATCCAGCTCGGTCACCATCTGCTGCAGCCGGATCCGCTCCTGAGCGCCGGCGTGCAGCAGTTGCGCCTTGAGCTTTTGGTAGTGCTGTTCCAGCATCTCCAACCCCTGCTCGGCGGCCTCAGCCGAAAAGCTGTTGCTGAGAGGGTCTACCAGCTCCAATAGTGCCACACACTCGCTGCGAAACCGCCCCAACTCTTCCTCCATCAATTGATCTTCCACATAAGGCAAAGCCTCCTGCACCCTGGCCATATCCACAGCAACATTCGCCACCTCCATGTAGTAGCGCGAAACTCGTAGCGCCAGTGGCAGGCGCTCACTGATATCGCTGGGGAGATTGGCACGTTGCAAGGTCAGACTAAACTGATTGACGGCGTCAACCAGTCGCTCCATTACCACCCGCTCCTTGTGCAGCTGGTTGCTGGCGTAGCGCTCTGTGCTGAGGGCATCACGTAACATCTTCCCGGCAAAATCGCCCATCCGTCCTAACTCCAGCACCAGGGCGTTGAGCGCCAGTGCCGGGGTGCGCACCACATTATTGTCCAGGTAAACCGGACGGCCCAAATCCTCCTCGGCACTGCGTAGACGCTGCTCCAGCCAACGCACCATCCGCGGCGTCCATCCCCACAAAATCAAAACACCCAGAACATTGAACAAAGTGTGAAACAGAGCCAGCTCGACAGCAATGGCATCTTCCAGCCCGAGAAACGAACGTATCAGATCCACCAGCGAAAGCAGTGGGCTGAGCATTACCAGCGCAACAGCCCCGGTGAGCAGGTTAAAAATAACATGGGCTGCTGCGGTCCGTTGAGCATTGGGTGTGGCGCCGATCACCGACAGGGCGGCGGTTGAGGTGGTGCCGACATTCGCACCAATCACTGTGGCAGCAGCGGCGCTCAGGGGAATAACACCACCCACTGCCGCCCCCAGCACCACCACCATCGCCGCACTGGAAGACTGCATAAGAAAAGTCAGCAGGAAGCCGATGCCGACGAACAACAGCAGTCCCACTCCCTCTGTCGGATAGGCAGCCAGTGACATGCCATTGCCAACATCCGTGAAGACATCCTTGAGAATAGCGATCCCCAGAAAGAACAGACCAAAACCGGTGATCGCCTCAGCAAGGGCGCCACGACGGCTTGCACCACTCAATAACCGCACAAACATACCCACACCGATAAGCGGCAGTGCCAGCGCCTGAACATTGACCTTGAAACCGACCAGCGCCACCAGCCAGCTGGTCATTGTGGTGCCGATATTGGTGCCGTAGATCACATACACGGTCTGCAAAAGGCTAAGCAACCCAGCATTGACGAAACCGATCACCGCCATGGTCACCGCGCCCGATGCCTGTACCATCGAGGTGATCAGAATACCGGAGAAGAAGCCGCGCAATGGCGTGCGTGTCCACTGCGACAGGATATGGCGTAGCGCATGGCCGGCCGACATTTTCAACCCGTCGGTCATCAGCCTCATACCGAGCAGGAATAGGCCGATACCACCGACAAAACTACCGACGAGGCTCAGGTCCTGCAGGCTGGGCATCTTGGCTCCTCGGTCGCCAATAGGGGTGCCACCGCTTCAGGTGGACTGCGCGGGGGAGTGAAGTCTTCAGCTTCGGCTGTTAATACTATTCGAACCATACTTGTTTGGCGTGCGCAAGGCTCACCATCAAGACAAAAACAGCAAGGGCAGTGAGCCAGGCAAGCAACCGGGTACGACGGGAGAATCGTCCCCGATGCAAAGCGACAAAGCCAAGCCCGATATAGAGTAGTAAAGCCAAGAGTTTCAGCTGCAACCAGGGGGAACGCCACAACGACCACGGGCCGAACCACAGCAGGGTGAGGCCGAGGGAAAACAACCCAATATCGATTACATGTGGCAGGCGCCGAACCCACGGATCGCGCAACAGCTGCGGTGCCCGCAGCATCAGTGCCCCCCGCAACACAAAACCACTGAATGACAGCAAGGCGAAGGCCATGTGCCACTGCTTGATTATCGGCAGGTAAGCGTTCATCCGTAACTCCTGTACCAGTTTCCGCCAAGCATTGTCATAGCGCGTAATCTACCGACTTCCCCATCACTACCGGATGCGGCCACGGCGAACATTTAGTATGCCCCTCGTTCCTCATGCAACTTCAGGGGATTCTGACGGCTCCAGTTTCAGCACCAAATCACGCAGGGTTATCCCTTCCAACTGCTCCCTGATGCCGAGGTCCACCCGCAGCATCAGGTCATCGACCGCCGCAACCGAATGAATTCGTTGCTCCATCATTTCCTGTTCCTCATCAGGCATTCGCAGAATATGTAACAAGCTGTCGATAGTGAGATTGGCTGGATCATGCGCCAGCAGGTATTCGGGCTGATCACCACAACTTTCGAGCAGCAGACCCCGTTCCTCCAATAACGTGAGTGCTTCGGCCACCCGCTCGCCAGGCAGGGCGAGCTTGCCGGCTAACTCAAGCAAGGTCCAGGGCGTACCGCCATGGACAAAGCGTTGGGCGATCCAGTACATCGTCAGCAGCCCCATCTGTTCACGAAAACGTCCGCTCAGTGGCACCCGTCGATCACTCAACCGAAGCTGCTCCGGGTACTGGTGGTAATAGGCCACCTGCGCCCCCAGCAGTAGAATCAGCCAGCTCAGGTAGAGCCAGATCATAAACATAATCAGAATGGCAAAGCCCGAATAGATGGCTGCGTACTTGGTCGAGGTCGAGGCGAAAATGGCAAACACCATACCGGTACCCTGCCAGAGGGAACCGCCGACCACCGCGCCGACAAAGGCCGAACGGACATTCACCCGGGTGTTGGGCACGAACAGGTAGACGAAAGTGAAGGCCAGGATGATGAGGAAAAAGGGCATCAGCTTGGTCAGCGTCAGCACGATGCTGCCGAAGGGTTCAATGGCCAGAAGATTCTGTACCACCCGACTGCTCATCATCGATGCCGTCATACCAATGGCGGAAAATACCAGCACCGGCCCAACCATGATCACGCTGAGGTAATCACTAAACCGGCGCGACAGACTTCGGCTAGTTTTAGTGTGCCACACATAGTTAAAGGAACTCTCCACCTTCTGGAGCAGGGTAATGACCGTGTACAACAGCAGCGCCAGACCCAGTGAGCCGAGCACCCCTACCTTCATGTTCTCGACAAAACCGAGAATGGTTCCCACCAACTCATGACCGCGCTCACCCAGTGGATCCATCAGGTTCATCAGCAACGGCTCGATCTGGTTATGCACGCCAAACGCCTTGAGCACCGAGAAACTCACCGCCAGCAGGGGGACCAGCGACAGCAGGGTAGTGTAGACCAGACTCATGGCGCGCAGGTTGAGCTGACCGCTGGAGAACTCGCGCGCTATGACAAATGCCAGGCGCAGGAAGGTGTAGCCGAAGCGCCTGAGCCAGCTCAGCTCGCCGAGATCCTTGCGCCACAGTTCATTGAGGAGAAAGTTTTTGAACTGTTGATAAAGTACTGCCGGACTTTCCATGAACACCCTTGCCTGTGTTGTGCCGTTTATCGTTGCGGGGACTCTCGGCCGGGCAGGCACGGTGTGCTGCAGGACTCCCCGTGATTATTCCTTCTCGTTCAAGGATATGCTCGCCGTTGCCTGGGGACAAGTCGCCACCACAGCTTAACCCGCCGCACAAAGCTGCTTCCACAGTTTCTCCAGTCGCGGCACTGAAACGGTTTCGACCGTTTTCAGCTCCTGGGCGAACAGCGAGACGCGCAGCTCCTCGAGCAACCAGCGAAAGCGCTGCATTTCGGTCTCACGACACGCCCCCGCCTCACCACACCGCGCCCAATAGCGCTGCCACAGGGGCTGCATCTCCAACATCAGGTGGCGGTCCCGCGGCGGGTCGCTGCGCAGCTTGTCCAGCCGACGCTCCACCGCCTGCAGGTAGCGCGGCAGATGCTCCAGCCACTCGGCCGGGGTCGCCGCGACAAAGCCCGGCGCCAGCAATCGCTGCAGCTGCTCGCGGATATCGGCCAGGCTATTGAGCCACTGCGGTTGCACCGCTCCCTTGAGCAGCTTCTGGATGCGGTGGTAGCTAGCCAGGGTCTCCCCGATCCGTAAGGCGATGCGATTGGCGCTATCCACCAGCACGGTGCGCGCCTGCTCCGCCCGCTGCTGGTATTGCGGTTGCGAGCGCGGCAGCACCGAATCGGCAAACAGCGATTCTTCCACCGCGGCATCGATGATGTCCTCGAGCAACGCCTCGCACTTGCCGAGCGCCACATAGTGCAAGCACATCGTCTTGCTGTCGGGCAGATGCTTTTGCAGGTATTTTATCTTGTCCCGATTGGCCAGCTTGAACAGCCGGGCCACCCCGTGGCGATGCGCCGCCTCGGCCGCCTCACGGCTTTCGAACAGCCGCAGCGACGCGCTCTCCCCCTCGTCGAGCAGGGCGGGGAAGGCGTTGAGCCTGAGGCCATGCTGTTCGACCTCGACCGACTCGGGCAGCTCGCCGATGCTCCATTCGGTTAGGCCCTGCCGCTCCCAAGGACTCTCCGCCGTCGCCTGCAAGCTCTCGCGCACCTCACCGGCCATCTGTCGCTGCAACTGCACCAGGTCGCGTCCCTCGGCGATAACCTTGCCCTGCTCGTCGATGACACGGAAATTCATCAACAGGTGCGGTGGCAAGCTGTCCATCACCCAGCTCTCCGGCGCCAATCGCACACCCGTAATACGCAGCAGTTGCAGCGAGAAGGCCTCCTGCAGTGTCCCCTTGCCCGGCGCCATCGTCTCCAGCGCCGCCTCGGCAAAGTTCACTGCCGGGACAAAATTGCGCCGCTGCGCCTTAGGCAGCGCCTTTATCATGGCGATGAGCTTCTCCTTCAGCAGCCCTGGCACCAGCCACTCGAAGGGGGCGGGCTTGAGCTGCGCCAGCATCGCCAGCGGCACCTGTACCGTCACCCCGTCGGCCGGATCACCCGGCTCGAAGTGATACTCCAGCGGCAGCGGCAAGCCGCTGAAGCTGAAGTGTTCAGGGAACTGCTCGCCGGTGATCCCCGCCGCCTCGTGCTGCATCAGGCTCTCGCGGTCGAGCCAGAGCAGACGGGGGTTCTCCCGTTCAGCCTGCTTGCGCCACTTCTCGAACGCTTTGCCGGAGTAAATAGTCACCGGCAGACGCTCCTCATAGAAGGCAAACAGGGTTTCCTCGTCGACCAGAATATCGCGCCGCCTCGACTTGGCCTCGAGCAGCGCCACCTCTTCGAGCAGCTCCCGGTTGTGCGCGAAGAACGGCGCATTAGTAGTGTATTCACCCTCGACCAGGGCGTGACGGATAAACAGTTCGCGGCTGAGCACCGGATCGATAGGACCGTAGTTGACACGACGGCGCGGCACGATAAGCAGGCCGTAGAGGGTCACCTGCTCGAAGGCGGAGACCTGCGCCGGCCGCTTTTCCCAGTGCGGCTCAAGATAGGTGTGTTTGACCAGGTGGCGGGCCAACCCCTCCAGCCACGCCGGGTCGATGGCGGCCACATGGCGGGCGAACAGCCGTGAGGTCTCGACCAGCTCGGCGGCCATAATCCATTTCGGTGGACGCTTGACCAGCGAGGAGCCGGGGAAAATGGCCAGTTTGATGTTACGCGCACCAATGTACTCAACCAGCGGCTTGCGTTTTTTCGACGCGCCCTTCTGCTCCCGTTCGTCCTTGAATCCGATATTACCGAGCAATCCGGCCAGCAGGGCACGGTGAATGGCCTCGTAGGAGGCCTCTCCCTCGCTGGGCTTGAGTCCCATCTCGCGCAGCTGTGCCAGCAACTGGCTATGAATATCGTGCCATTCGCGCATGCGCAGATAGGAGAGAAATTCGCTGCGGCAGAGCTTGCGCAGTTTGCTGTTGCTCAGGTGACGCGCCTGCTCGTGGTAATAGTCCCACAGATTGAGGAAGGCGATAAAATCGGATTTTTCATCCCTGAAGCGAGTGTGCTTTTCATCCGCAGCCTGTTGCGCTTCCAGCGGTCGATCACGCGGATCCTGAACCGTTAACGCCGCGGCAATGATCAGCACTTCGTGCAGACTGCTCTCCCGGTCGGCGGCGAGTAACATGCGGCCGATGCGCGGGTCTACCGGCAAGCGTGCCAGGCGACGCCCATCCTCACTGATCCGATTGTGCTCATCCACTGCCCCCAGCTCGTGCAGCAGGCGAAAGCCATCATGAATAAAACGCTTATCCGGCGCATCGAGAAAAGGGAAATTTTCGATATCTCCCAGTCCGAGCAGCATCATCTGCAGGATCACGCTGGCCAGATTCGTACGACGGATCTCCGGGTCAGTGAACTCGGGGCGGGTGAGAAAATCCTCCTCACTGTAGAGGCGGATGCACACCCCGGCGCTGACCCGGCCGCAGCGCCCGGCACGCTGATTGGCCGAGGCCCGGGAGATAGGCTCGATCGGCAAACGCTGCACCTTGGTGCGGTGGCTATAACGGCTGATACGGGCGTAACCGGTGTCGATCACGAAACGGATCCCGGGCACGGTAAGCGAGGTCTCCGCCACATTGGTAGCGAGCACAATACGACGACCGGTGTGCGACTTGAACACCCGGTCCTGCTCAACGGCGGAGAGGCGGGAGAACAGCGGGATCACCTCAGTCTCGCGCATCCGATGCTTGCCCAGCGCCTCGGTGGTCTCACGAATATCGCGCTCACCCGGGAGAAACACCAGGATGTCACCGAGGGGGTCGATTCGACCGAGCTCGTCCACCGCATCAAGGATACCGCGGATCGGATCGACCTCCTTTTTCGCCTCCTCGTTCAGCAACGGGCGGTAGCGTGTTTCCACCGGAAAGGTGCGGCCGGAGACCTCCACCACCGGGGCGCCATGGAAGAAGTTGGCAAAGCTCTCGGTATTAATGGTCGCGGAGGTAATGATGAGTTTCAGGTCAGGGCGCTTCGGCAACAGCTGCCGCAAATAGCCGAGCAGAAAGTCGATGTTGAGGCTGCGCTCATGGGCCTCGTCGATGATGATCGTATCGTAGCGTTCGAGCAGTGGGTCGCTCTGGATCTCGGCCAGCAGGATGCCGTCGGTCATCAGCTTGATGAAACTGCTCTCCCCCGCCCGCTCGGTAAAACGCACCTTGTAGCCGACCGCCTGACCGAGCTCACAGCGCAGCTCCTCGGCGATGCGTGTAGCGACGCTGCGCGCCGCGATGCGCCGCGGCTGGGTATGGCCAATCAGCCCCGCCGCACCGCGCCCCAGCTCCAGGCAAATCTTCGGCAGCTGGGTGGTTTTCCCTGAGCCAGTCTCACCCGCCACGACCACCACCTGATGCTCTTCAATGGCCGCAGCGATGGCCACACGCCGCGCGCTGACCGGCAACTCCTCAGGATACTCAGGCGCCGGCAGCGCGGCGCGCCGTGCAGCCAGTCGCTGACGCGAGATCTCGATGGCGCCCCTGACCTCAGCAAGCCCACGATCGACAGGCTTCCCCTCCTTGCTGCGACGCTGCAGACCCATGAGACGTTTACGCAAACGGCGGCGATCCGCCAGCATGCACTCATCAAGAGAGGAGAAAAGTTGTTGAAGAGAACTTGTCACGGGGATGGGAGCGATTGGGTCAGGTTACCAGCAGCAATGGTACTTCAGTTACAAGAGACAAGTAACAAATTGCAAGAAAAAACCGCCCCCCCCCCACTTGCCACTAATCACTCGTATCTGCTTCTCTGAGATATACTTGAAGTTACAAGCACCCATAATGGACGGTTTCCCTCTCATGTTTAAGGAACTCATGGACAGCCCGAATCTAAAAGCCCCCGAACTCTATATCAACCGTGAACTGAGCCTGCTGGCCTTCAATCGGCGCGTCCTGGAACAGGCCAAGGACGAAAACACCCCACTGCTGGAGCGACTCAAATTTCTCTGCATCTCCAGCTCCAATCTGGACGAGTTCTTCGAGATCCGCGTCGCCGGCCTGATGCAGAAGGCGGTAATGGAATCGGTACAGGCAGGGCCGGACAACATGAGCCCGCAGGAGGTGCTGAATCAGATCAATGTGCAGGCCCATGAGCTGGTAGCTGAACAGTACCGAGTACTCAACGATATCCTGTTGCCTGCGCTGGAGCAGGAAGGGATCCGCTTTTTCAAACGCCAGGAGTGGAACTCCGCCCAGGCCGAGTGGGTGAAAAACTACTATGAACACGAGTTGCTACCCATCCTCTGCCCCATCGGGCTGGACCCGGCGCACCCCTTTCCCCGCATCCTCAACAAAAGTCTCAACTTCATTGTCTCGCTAAAAGGTAAGGATGCCTTCGGCCGTACCAGCGGCATGGCCATCGTGCAGGCGCCACGTGCCTTGCCGCGCTTAATCAAGCTGCCGGTCGAATGCGGCAGTGGGGCGAATGACTTCGTCTTTCTCTCCTCCATCATCCACGCCCACGTGAATGACCTCTTTCCCGGAATGAAGGTGCAGGGGTGCTATCAGTTCCGTGTCACCCGCAACAGCGACCTGTTCGTTGACGAAGAAGAGGTAGATGACCTGCTGCGTGCCGTGGAGGGCGAACTGACCTCACGCCGTTACGGCGACGAGGTGCGACTGGAGGTGGCCGACAACTGCCCAGCTGAGGTGAGCGACTTTCTGCTCCGTGAGTTCGAATTGGGACAAAACGATCTCTATACGGTCAATGGTCCGGTCAACCTCAACCGCCTGTTCAACCTGTCGGACAAGGTGGACCGCTCGGATCTCACCTTCCCGGCGTTCACCCCGGGACTGCCGTCACGTCTGAGCCTCTCGACAGATATCTTCCAGGCGATCAGCAAGGGCGACATCCTGCTGCATCACCCCTTCGAATCCTTCGTGCCGGTGATCGATTTTCTCAAACAGTCCGCCGCTGATCCCCGGGTGCTGGCGATCAAGCAGACCCTCTACCGCACCGGCCCGGACTCGGCGGTGGTCGACGCTCTGGTCAGCGCCGCCCGTGCCGGCAAGGAGGTCACCGTCGTCGTCGAACTGCGCGCCCGCTTCGATGAGGAGGCCAACATCGCCTTGGCCAACCGCCTGCAGGAGGCCGGTGCACATGTGGTCTACGGCGTAGTGGGATACAAGACCCACGCCAAGATGATTTTGGTGGTGCGGCGCGAGGAAGGAAAACTGCGCCACTACGTACATCTTGGCACAGGCAACTACCACGCTCGTACCGCCCGACTCTATACCGATTACGGCCTGCTGACCGGCAACCCCGAACTCGGCGAGGATGTGCACAAGCTGTTCCTGCAGCTGACCAGCCTCGGGCGCAGCAGCAAGCTGACCAAGATCCTGCAGTCCCCCTTCACCCTGCATACCGGCCTCATTGAACGCATCGAGCGGGAGACAGCAAACGCCCGCAAGGGCAAGCCGGCGCGGATCATCGCCAAAATGAATGCCCTGGTGGAACAGAATGTGATCCGTGCCCTCTATGCCGCCTCCCAGGCAGGGGTGAAGGTCGAACTGGTGCTGCGCGGCATCTGCTGCCTGCGCCCAGGGGTGCCAGGCGTTTCTGAAAATATCCAGGTGCGCTCCATCATCGGCCGCTTCCTCGAACATACCCGTGTGTTCTACTTCCTTAATGGGGGCAAGGAGGAGATCTTCGGCTCCAGCGCCGACTGGATGGATCGCAACCTGCACCGGCGTGTAGAAACCTGCTTTCCCGTTGAGGAAAAGAAACTGCGTGAGAGGATGGTTCGCGAGTTGAATTATTACCTGGAGGACAACGTACAGGCCTGGGAACTCCAGAGCGACGGCAACTATCTGCGCACCACTCCGGGCGATGCTGAGCCGATGTCAGCACAGACAAGATTACTGCGGGAGCTGAGCCAGGGGGACTAAAAGAGGAAAAGCACACATTCCCGCGGGCGACCGTCCCGGTCGCGATTCAAACCAGGAACCCTTTGCGGCCGGGACGTCCGCTCCCACAACCAGCCCTCCCGCTACTCAATCATACTCCAGCTGAAACTTGGCCGCCTGCAAATAAAGCGCTTCCTGCGCCAGGTCGGCCTCGGTCAGAGGATGCTCGGCCAACCAGCCATCGGGGAAAATCAGCGCCAGGGACTTGCTGCCGGCGCTGAACCTGACATCGGGCGGCGGCACATCGCTGTGGCTGCGGTGCAGCAGCACAGCCAGACGGAGCAAGATGCATAGCCGCTGTAACCGCTGTTGCTGCGGCTTGGGTAGCCCCCTGAAGAGGTTCGCGGGGAACTTGCGCCGGTGACTGCGCACCAGGATCCCGAGGCGCCGTTGCTCGTCACTGGAAAAACCAGGCATGTCGGCGTTCTCTAGCAGATAGGCACCATGCTTGTGGTAGGAGCTGTGGGCAATCGCCAAACCGATCTCATGCAATCGTGCCGCCCACTGCAAAAGATGTTCATCCTCCTCATCTTCCAGGCTCCAGCGGGTAGCCACCTGCGCGAGCGCGGCCTTGGCACTCTGTTCAACCCGGGTCCCCTGGCGCCGATCCACACGATAGCCGTCCCAAAGAGCGTTGATGGTGCGCTCGCGCACATCCTCGTGGTGCACCCTGCCGACAAGGTCGTACAGCAGACCCTCACGCAAAGCCCCGTCAGAAATCTGCATTCGGGTGATCGGCATACTTTCAAAGATCGCCAGCAGCACAGCCACCCCGCCGGGAAAGACTGTCAGCCTGTCATCCTTGAGGCCGCTGAGTTTGAGCCTGTCGATATGCCCGGCCTTGACCATCTCCGCGGCGAGCCGTCGTAAACTCTCCAGGGAAATATCACCATCGTTCCACCCCATCGCCTGCAACACATCCCGCACAGCTCGCACTGTACCGGAAGCGCCGACCGCCTGTTCCCAGCCGAGCCCGCTAAAGTCGTTTTCAATTCCCTGCAGTTCCAGGCGGGCCGCAATTACAGCATCGTGCATCGCTTTTTCGGTCATGGTGCCATCGGCGAAGAAGCGTTGACTGTAACTAACACACCCCATATAGAGGCTATCCAGCTCCAACGGCTCGAATCGCCGGCCGAGAATCAACTCGGTGCTGCCGCCGCCGATATCCACCACAAGGCGGTTAGCGTCGGAGTCCGGCAGGCTGTGTGACACGCCCAGATAGATCAGACGCGCCTCCTCCACCCCGGAGATAACCTCAATAGGGTGGCCCAGCGCCTCTTCGGCCTGTTGCAGGAAATCGGCGGATCGCGCCTTGCGCAGGGTATTGGTACCGACGGCCCGCACCGTACCCGGATGAAAACCGCTCAGGCGCTGACCGAAGCGGCGCAGGCACGCCAAAGCTCGCTCCCTGGCATCCTCATCGAGATGTCCCTTGGCATCCAGCCCACCGGCCAGCCGGACCATCTCGCGCAGGCGATCACATACCTGCAGGTGGCCGCCCGCCTCGTATGCAACGATCAGGTGGAAACTGTTCGACCCCAGATCGATCGCAGCAAACCGCTCCTGAGAGGAATCGAAATCATTCACTCATGGCACCTTTTTTGTTCATTACGCTCACGATTTAACATATTTGCAACATAAATGTGCATAACCCATCGGGTTTTAGTGTTATTTTTGAGCAGACTGTCACATCAATTCCCTTGCCAGGTGTGCAGTTGTTATGAACAATCTGTCAGCGATAGGCAGCATAAACCAAATAACTATTAATAATTATTAAAATGATGAGTTGGCACGAATTTTGACTAAAACTTCGTACCAAAATAATCTGGGAGGTAAAAGCAATGTCAATGGTAACCTGGGATGAGACCTATAGTGTCGATATTCAAGAGATCGATGAGCAACACAAATGCCTCATCGAGTTCATGAATGAGCTGTACACCGCAATGGCCAACAAGTCCAATCGCGATCTGATCGGCGATGTGCTGGACAAACTGGTGGACTACACCAAGGTCCACTTTGCCGTAGAAGAGACGCTGATGCGCGTGTTCCACTATGAAGGATATGAAGAGCACAAGGCGATTCACGACAAGATCGTCGCCCGCGTCCTCGAATTCCAATCCCTATTCCGCGCCGGTGATGACAAGGTCGGCATGGAGCTGCTGATGTTCCTCAAGGACTGGCTGTTCGACCACATCAACAAGGTGGACAAGCAGTACGTCAAGACCTTCCACAAGGCCGGGGTGAAGAAGACCTGGCTGAAGAAGTTCTGGTAAAGCACCCCGCCGCCACCCCACCGGGCGGCGGCATCCCTAGCTAATCCTGCCCGCCACACCGCTTGCGCGGATCACGCCGGCGCGGCCCGCCCGGGCGATTCTTGCTCTCATCACTGAACACGAAACGGCCGTCCAGAATACAGCCATTCATCCCCGGATCACAGCTCCTGTCGAGGACCTTCGAACACTTTCCCCGTACCTCATGCGGCAGCCCCCACCGCTCATCGCATCACCTCAGTTCATTGCAGCTTCACCAGCGCCGCGCCGGCGCCACATCAACGTCAACAGCGCGACCAGGATCACCGTGAGCAGCGGGGTGACGCCCCAGTTCACCGCCCGCCAGCCATAGTGAAACTGCAGCGCACCGGCAGAGAGGGAGGCGATGGAGACGGTGGTAAAGACCATAAAATCATTCAGCGCCTGGGCCTTGGCCTTCTCCTCCTCCCGGTAGGCCTCGGTCAGCAGGCCGGTGCCACCGACAAAGAGGAAGTTCCACCCGAGTCCGAGCAGGAAGAGGGCGATCCAGTAGTGGGTCAGGGTCTCGCCGCTGAGGTTGATCACCACTGTAGCGATGTAGCAGAGCACCCCGAGCAGCATCACCCACAGTACACCGATGCGCCGGATCAGGCTGCCAGTGAAAAAGGAGGGGGCGAACATGGCGAACACATGCCACTGGATGACAAAGGCCGAATCGGAAAAGGGCATGCCGCAGACCTTCATCGCCAGCGGTGTGGCGGTCATCACCAGCGACATGATGCCATAGCCGAGCATCGCCCCCAGCATCGCCACGATGAAGACGGCTTGACGGGCAATCTGCCACAGCGACCGCCCCTGCTTCCCCGCCACCACCGCCGGTGCGCGCGGGATGCGCACGAACCACAGTGCCAGCAGTGCGATGCCATAGAGTCCCACCAGTGCCGCATAACTGCCGGCAAAGCTGGCCGCCGGGATGGCATCCTGGGCCAGGTTGGCCAGATTGGGCCCGGCGAAGGCGGCGACCACGCCGCCGGCCATCACATAGGAGATCGCCTTCTCCTTGTAGTGCGGCGGGGCAGCGTCCACCGCGGCGAAGCGTAAATAGATGCCGAAGCCGTTAAACACCCCCACCAGCGCGGTGCCGAGACAGAACAGCCAGAAGTCACCGGCGAAAATCGCCAGCGCTGCCACCACGCCGCCGCCGGCGCCGATCACCACTCCCAGCATGAAACCGGCCCGCCGCCCCCAGCGGCGCATGGCAAAGGAGGCGGGGATGCTGGTGAGCATGGAGGCAAGGAACTGCAGCGCCAGCGGCAAGGTTGCCAGCGAGCGGTCATCGGTTAACATAGCGCCTACCACGGCAGCACTGGTGATCAGCAATGAGCCCCCGGTCATCATCACGGCCTGGCAGAGGGAGAGCAGCAGGATATTACGGCGTACCTGTTTCATCGGCGCAGCTTACTCGATAGTCCTATGTGAAGGAATCGGGTCACCCGCCCCTATTAAATCTGTATGAGGAAGAAAAACCATGTCACGCGTCACCATCTACAGCACCGGCACCTGTCCCATTTGCGATAAAACCAAGACCCTGCTGAAAAAATGGAAAATCATCTACGAAGAAAAACGGGTAGATCAGGATAACGAGGCGCTGCGGGAGATGCTTGAGATCAGCAACCACACCCGCACCGTGCCGCAGCTGGCCATCGACGGCAAATGGATTGGCGGATTCAACGAGCTGACGGAAATGCACATGGAGGGGGAGCTTGATGCGCTAATGGCCAGCTGATCAGTGCCCATGGGGAAGAGTAAAATAACAGCACAGCCACAAACAACACCGCCATCACTGACAAAAAGGCAGCCTACCGTTAACCACGCAGACCTCGACACGATTTGATGTCTGCATGGTTGTTCAGGCGAGCGCCGCCTGCTGTTTCTGTAGTAACAGTTCCACGTCGCCAGCCGGCATTGGCCGGAAAAAGTGATAACCCTGCGCCTTATCACAGCCCAGTGACACCAGCGCCTCCTGTTGCGCGGCAGTCTCCACCCCCTCTATCACCATGTTCAACCGCAGATCCTGACACATGGAGGCCAGCGCCTTGATGATGGCGAACTCAGTTTTGTCAGAATCGATGTGGGCAATAAAACTGCGGTCTATCTTAAGGGTATCGATTGGCAACTGTTTGATATAGTTGAAAGAGGAGTAGCCGGTTCCAAAGTCGTCCAGGGCCACGGTCAGTCCGGCAGTACGCAGGTAGCGCAGCCGGGACGCGGCGGTTTCAATGTCACCCAGAAAAACCTGCTCGGTGACTTCCACCTCAAGCAGGCTCAGTGCACAGCCAGACTCGTGTATCGACTTGACCAGGGCTCGACAGAAATCATGGTCGGCGAACTGACGGGCTGAAACATTGATCGCCACCGGTACGGCGATGCCCATCTCCTGCCAGTGGTAAATGTCCCCCAGCACCTGATTCAGAATTTGCGCCCCCAACGCACCGATTTGTCCTGTCTCCTCGGCAACGGCGATAAAACTGCCTGGCGGGATCACTCCCTGCTCAGGGTGCTGCCAACGGGCCAGCGCCTCCATGCCAAGGATTCTGCCATTGAGCAGGTCCACCTTGGGCTGATAAAAGGCGATAAACTCTTTACCCTGGATCCCACGCTGGATATTACGTTCGGTGGTGACGAAATCCGCCGCCTCATTACTGTCATCAATGTTGTAGACATGAATGTTGCCACTGGACTCCTTCTTACTTTTATACATCGCCACATCCGCATTGCGGATCAGCTTGTCGCTATCCTCGCCATCTTCCGGATACAACGCGATTCCGACAGTGGCAGTGAGATGCAGGTCGATTCCATCAAGCTCCAGCGGCTGTTCAAGCATCAGCAGTAACCGCTTTGCCATCTCTGCCGCCGCCTCCTTGCTGCGCACACTCTCTAACAAAATGATGAACTCATCACCACCAAACCGGCTCACCAGACAGTCCTTGTAGCACACACTGTCAAGGCGCTCGGCAATAGCTTTGAGCAAACGGTCACCAAAGGAGTGACCGAAACTGTCATTGATATTCTTG
>JBFFNE010000027.1:0-32680 GCA_041563315.1 Thiohalomonadaceae bacterium | reverse complement strand
GGCGTAAAACGGGGTGTCGAAAGCACCGTGGCAGGTCAGGCTCATCACTTCGGGTTGACGTTCGGAAGTGAGCCAGTGACGCACAAATAGAGCGATCACGCTGATCGAATCCACCCCGTCTCCGACATGCATCGCGGCGTAACGCAGCGGTTGCGGCCGGCTCACGACCTCCTCCTCATCCACCTCAACCCGGGTGACCAGGAAGGTATCCGGTTCGATCCGCAGTGACCCATCGCTGACGGTTCGCACCTCAACGTTGCAGTGGGGGCGATACCGATTAAGCTTCGTCTTGCCAACCACTTCACCTCCCTGCAAAAACACCCGCGCATGGCCAGCCGGAACAGTCAGGATCTCATGCAGTACGAAGCTACTGCCAACGGCCACCCGAGAATATACGGAAGTTTCATCCTGAACCGGCATCTGTTGGCAGGCCGTTAAAACCAATATCATCGCGACAATAACCGCAATTTTCGACATCATGATCGCCTCTCCCGATAGAGCCCTGCAGTGCAATAGTGTTGTAATAGTGTAGCCCTCAACACCAGGACTGAGCAGATATAAGCATGGGTATGAAAAAATCCCTGGCCATCGGCATCGACTTCGGTACCTCCGGCTGCCGTGCCGTGGCCATCACCCCCGACGGCAAGGTGATTGGCGAGTCGATGCTGGCACTGCCTGCGCCGCAAAGAAATGGCAGCGGTGTTCAACAGGTCCCTGCACTGTGGTCGCAAGCCCTTGAGCAGCTGCTTGATGCGCTGTTTGAGCGGATTTCAGGCACCGCTGTCGGTGCCATGGCCATCGACGGGACCTCCGGTACCGTGCTGCTGGCCGATGAGCACGGTGCACCACTCACCACGGCGCTGATGTACAATGACAACCGCGCCATCGATGAGGCATCGCAAATCGCTTCGCTGGCCCCCCGACACAGTGGCGCGCACGGCACTGGCTCAGGGCTGGCCAAGCTACTGTGGTTACTCCACCACCATGAGATCGCCGCCGGCAGCTGCGTTCATAGCCAGGCCGACTGGCTCAGCGGCAGGCTCTGCGGACGCTTCGATGTGAGCGACGCCAACAACATGCTCAAACTCGGCTACGATCCGATCAGCAACCACTGGCCTGAGTGGATGGAGGAGCTTGAGCTTCCACCGGGGCTACTGCCGCAGGTATGCAAACCCGGCGCACCCCTCGGGCCGGTTCGCCCCGATCTGGCGAGCCGCTGGGGCCTCTCCCACGACACCCTCATTTGCGCCGGCACCACCGACAGCACCGCCGCCTTTATCGCCTCCGGCGCCAGTCAGCCGGGTGAGGCGGTGACCTCCCTCGGCTCGACCCTGGTGCTCAAGGTCATCTCGGATAAACCGATCTTCGCTCCCGAATACGGTGTCTACAGCCAACCACTGGGTGAATACTGGCTGGTCGGGGGTGGCTCCAACAGCGGGGGGGCGGTGCTGCGCCACTTTTTCAGCGATGAGCGCATGGTCGAGCTGAGCCGGCAGTTACAGCCCGGGAACCCCACCGGGCTCGACTACTACCCGCTCCTTGCGCCGGGCGAGCGCTTCCCGCGCAACGACCCGGCACTGGCGCCGCGGCTCTCACCCCGCCCGGCTGACGATGTGCGCTTTTTCCAGGGACTGCTGGAGGGGGTCGCTCGCATCGAAAAGGAGGGCTACGAGCGGCTTGCAGAACTCGGCGCCCCTTATCCGGTTTCGGTACGCAGCAATGGCGGTGGCGCGGGTAATAGGGCCTGGACACAGCTGCGGGGCGCACTGCTCGGCGTGCCGATGCTCACGGCACGGGACGAGCAAGCCTGCTACGGCAGCGCCCTGCTGGCGCAGCAGTGCCTCAACACTGCCGGAAGCTGATGCATCTGGTAGGATGGGCCGATCCAAGACGTTAACCAGGAACAGGATTTCATCATGCCAGGACAACTCTTCACCGGTGCTGCCGCGCTGTTACGCGGCCTGGGTCTGCTCAACACGCCGGGGCTGCGCCGCTTCGTCATCATCCCCGTCACCATTAATGTGCTGGTCTTCTCCCTCTCCATCTGGGTGCTGGTGCTGCAGTTCACCCCGCTGGTAGAGAGCTGGATCGCCTACCTGCCCCCCTGGCTGGAGTGGCTTGAGTGGTTGTTCTGGCTCATCTTCGGCCTGATGGCGGTACTGCTCGTCTTCTACACCTTCACCATGCTGGCCAACCTGATCGCCGCCCCGTTCAACGGCCTGCTCGCCGAGGCCGTAGAGAAACACCTGACCGGCCAGCCCCTGCCGGGCGGCGACAGCCTGCTCGCGGTGCTCAAGCAAACCCCGATGATCCTGCTCGATGAGCTGCGCAAAATCGCCTATTTTCTGTTGCGTGCGGTCCCGCTACTGTTGCTGTTCCTGATCCCGGGGCTCAACCTTGCCGCCCCGCTGCTGTGGTTTTTGCTCAGCGCCTGGATGATGGCCGTAGAGTACGGCGACTATCCGATGGGCAACTACAACCTGCGTTTTCGCGAGCAACGCAAACGCCTGGGCCAGCGGCGGCTGCTCAGTTTCGGCTTCGGCGGCGCGACCCTGGTCGGCACCATGATCCCGCTGGTCAATTTTCTGATCATGCCCGCGGCGGTGGCCGGTGCCACGGTCCTGTGGGTTGAGCAGCTCAAGGCGGTAGACAGTCCGACCCAACTCTAGGCTGCCAAGCTGCTGTCCCTGGATATCAGGGACGGTGTTTTCCTTGCGCCCTTAGCGTCCCGGCGAGCCTGTTACCTGGCCTCTGCAACGTAACCTTCGAATAAAAAGAGGGCAGCGGGTTATTCAACCCGGCGAGATCATTTCCCCAGAAAGCGGCGAATGCGCTCCACGCCCTCGGCCAGATTTTCCAGTGAGGTGGTGTAGGCAAAGCGCAGGTGCCGCTCCGGCAGGTAATTACCGAAATCGATGCCCGGAGTGACTGCGACACCGGCCTGTTCGAGCAGCTCACCGGCAAAACGGAAGCTGTCGTCGCTCAAGCGGCTGCAGTCGGCATAAAGGTAAAACGCACCCTGCGGCTTGACCGGGATGTCGAAACCCAGCTCGCACAGTGCCGGCACCAGGAAATCGCGGCGCTGCTGAAAGGCCAGGCGATGATCCTCGAGGATCGCCAGAGTCGCCTCGTCAAAGGCCGCCAGCGCCGCGTGCTGCGCCAGGGTCGGGGCGGCGATAAAGAGGTTCTGCGCGAGCTTCTCTACCTGCCGTACATAGGCATCAGGCACTACCAGCCAGCCGAGGCGCCAGCCAGTCATGCAGAAATACTTGGAGAAGCTGTTAATGACGAACAGGTCGTCACTCAGAGCCAGCGCGCTCGGCGTGGCCTGGTCGTAAATCAGGCTGTGGTAAATCTCGTCGACCAGCAGCGCCCCGCCCCTCTCCCGCGCCAGCGTCGCCATCGTCGCCAGCTCATCGGCGGCGATCAGGGTACCGGTAGGATTGGAAGGGGTAGCCACCATTGCCGCCCGCGTTGCCTCGCTCCAGTGCCTGGCGAGCAGATCGGCGGTGAGCTGATAGTCGGTGTCAGGCCCCACCGCGATGCCCTGTGAGCGCCCCTCGATGAAGCGGACAAAGTGGCGATTGCACGGATAGCCCGGGTCGGCCATCAGCACCTCGCTATCCCGATCGAGCAGTACCCCCAGGGCCAGCAGCAGCGCGCCGGAGGCGCCGGGAGTGATGATGATCCGGCGGGCCGGGACAGCAACACCGTAACGGCTTTGGTAGAAGCCAGAGATGGCTTCACGCAACGCCGGCAACCCCAGCGCCGGAGTATAGTGGGTTCTGCCCTCGGCCAGGGCGCGCTGCGCCGCCTCGATGATCGGCTGAGGGGTGATAAAGTCCGGCTCGCCGATCTCCATGTGGATGATGGAGCGCCCGGTCGCCTCCAGCTCACGGGCGCGGGCCAGCAGTTCCATCACATGAAACGGCTCGATCTCGCCCATGCGCCGGGCGACGGGTAACTCCCGCTGCCCGAGCTCAGGCACCATACAGCTTCTTCACCAGCGCCAGGTCGAGATACGAAGCATTTCCCGCATCCCCCCTGAGTACGTTAAACGGCGCATCAGGCTCTCCCCAGTTATCTAGCACGATGGCGGCGCCGTTGAAATCCTCGTCCCGGGTATAGCCATTGACCGCGACAATGGTCTTGAGCTCGGCACCCATCGAAGAGCGAATACCGTTGTGGGAATCCTCAAAGGCGATGCATTCGGCCGGGCTTAGCCCCATCTTCTCCATCGCGTAGAGGTAGATGTCAGGCGCAGGTTTCTTAGCCGGCACGATATCCCCGGCGGCAATCACCTCGAACCAGGACATGGCATCCGGGGCCATCGCGTTTTCCAGCAGGGCACTGACATTCTCCGGCGTAGTGGTGGTAGCCACAGCCAGCCGCATTCCTGCCTCACGGGCCTCGCCGATCAGGCGCTTAACGCCGGGACGCAGCGGAATCATCCCCTCGGAGAGCATCTGCACATAATGGCGCGTCTTGGCCTGGTGAAGTCCGGCAATGAAGTCGTCCAGACCAGCCGGACGCTCGAACTCCCGATTGAAATTGTCCAGATAATAGCGGATACGCTCCTTTCCGCCGGTCACCGCCAACAACTTGCCGTAGAGCTCCTCGGACCACGCCCAGTCAAGTCCCGCTTCGGTAAAGGCGCGGTTGAAGGCCACCCGATGACCATCCCGCTCGGTATCAGCCAGAGTGCCATCCACATCAAATAACAGTGCTTTTAGTGTGTTCATAATTTAGTTCAATTCATGTCAAAAGCGCTGTAGATTACCGAAGTATGTGATCGAATGCATCACTTAACAAAACCCAAGCTTGCGCCCATGATAGAGTTCTGGTATAGATGCGCGCTGTTTTTTTACGCTTCGTAGGAGACTTAAGCGTATGCCAACGAAAAAAAGTGAGACGCCCAAAAAGGCGGCAACAAAAACGACTGTAAAGAAAGCTGCCCCGAAAAAGGCTGCCGCCAAGCAACAGCAACGCAGTGTCGAAGGCTTCACTCAATTTACACCCTATCAGGAAAAGAAAGGGGAGGAGTATATGAGTCCGGCCATGGAGGCACACTTCCGTGCGCTTCTGATGGCCTGGAAGAAGGAGTTAATGGAAGAGGTTGACCGCACCGTGCATCACATGCAGGACGAAGCGGCCAATTTTCCCGATCCCAATGACCGTGCCAGCCAGGAATCGGAATTCTCCATGGAACTGCGTACCCGTGATCGTGAGCGCAAGCTGCTGAAGAAGATCAACGAAGCGCTCGACCTGCTCGATGATGGGGAATACGGCTTCTGCGAAAGCTGTGGTGTGGAAATCGGTATACGCCGCCTTGAGGCACGGCCTACCGCAACCCTCTGCATCGACTGCAAAACACTGGATGAGATCCGCGAAAAACAACGCGGCTGAGTCCCAGCTCCTCCAACAAAGAAAAAGGGAGTCCTGGCTTAATACCGTAAACAGACGGGTATTAAACCAAGACTCCCTATTTTTTATCATTCAGGCCGCTAGGCCAGAATATCCTGCGTGCAGCTTGACTCCTCCACCCTCAGGCCATTGCTGCGGGCAAATTCCATAATGTAAAAATATAGACTTGGGCTGGTATCGGCCAACACGCCATCTACGATCAAACACCGCTCCCCGTCTATCACCTTGGGACGTACTACAGAGGCATAACGCAAACGGCGATCGGGACCAAAACTGGCCACGCTGGACGAAATCCGCTCAACCCAATCACTGGGACGAAAACGCCCGCCGTCCTCGCGAACGCTGTGGATCACCATACATGGCTGGTTCTTACTCATGCTTTACCTCATCGCGGATTAAGCAAGGTCCTCTCGGGAATCATATATTAGCTTACCCTAATATAGTGATACGGATGAGAATTCTAAAGGGGAGCTTGCTCAATATAAACATTATGCTTCTAACCATCTTGCGGCTCTTTTATAGTGACGGCCTTGAGTAAATATTACCACGGGTGGCCTATGGATATCATTACAGCAATGAAGGCAAGAAAAAGTACCCGCGCCTTCTTTGAACGAGAAGTCGAAGAGAAAAAGATCCGCCTCATCCTTGATGCCGCACGTTGGGCTCCCTCCGGCGTGAACACACAGCCATGGCAGATCGCGGTGGTGCGTGGCGCCACCAAGCAGCGCATCAGCGAGGCGCTGCTAGCGGCACGAGAGAACGGGAAGCAGGAAGATCCCGACTACCAGTACTATCCCAAGGAGTGGTTCGAACCATACAAAAGCCGCCGCAAGGCCACCGGCCTGGCCCTCTACGGCGCCCTCGGGATCGGCCGTGAGGACAGCCAGGCACGCACCGAGTCCTGGAATAATAACTACCGATTTTTTGGCGCCCCCGTGGGTCTTCTGGTATTTCTCGACCGGCGCCTGGGTCAGGGCAGCTGGGTCGATATCGGCATGTTTCTGCAGAATCTCATGCTGGCTGCCGAAAGCGAGGGCCTGGCGACCTGCCCCCAGGCCTCACTGGCCGAATATCCGAACACGATACGCCACCTCCTGGGCATCGAGGAGCACATGGCACTGGTCTGCGGACTCTCGCTCGGCTATGCCGACAGCGCTGCTGCGGTCAACAGCTACCGCACGCCTCGTGAGCCAGTGGAGGCCTTCACGACCTGGCACGATTGAGCCGGATACGAGAGACGAGGGGCGAGACATGAAGGCGATCTTCCCTTTTCCCTCCCATCTTGTATATCGTATCTCGTCACTATGAGTTATATCGGCCGCTTCGCCCCCTCACCCACCGGACCACTCCACTTTGGTTCCCTGATCGCTGCGCTCGGCAGTTATCTGGATGCACGCCAGCGGGGCGGAAAATGGCTGGTGCGTGTCGAGGACCTTGATCCACCACGCGAAGTGGAAGGGGCCAGCGACCTCATCCTCACCACACTGGAACGATACGGCTTTGAGTGGGACGGCGAGGTCTGGTACCAAAGCCGGCGCCACGCCATTTATATTGAGGTGCTGGATGAGCTTGCCCGCCACGGCCTGAGCTATCGCTGCGGCTGCTCTCGCAAGCAGGCAAGCGAACAGCAGCAACGTTTGGGACTGCCAATCGGAGTGTACCCCGGCACTTGCCGTACCAAGCAGGCCAGCGCTCACAGTCACCACGCCATTCGCCTCAATACCTCAGGACAACGGAGGGTCGATTTCGTTGACGGTGTTCAGGGACCAATAGTGCAGGATATAGAACGCGAGGTAGGCGATTTCGTACTGCGCCGTGCCGACGGTTTGTTCGCCTACCAGTTGGCCGTGGTAGTGGATGACGCCGCTCAGGGGATCACCGGCATCGTCCGCGGCAGTGATCTGCTCGACTCGACGGCTCGCCAGATCGTGCTGCAGCAACTGCTGGGCTACCCCACCCCCACCTACCATCACTTGCCGATCGCGGTGAACCGGCAAGGACAAAAGATGAGCAAACAGACCTTTGCCCCTGCGCTGCCCGTGGACAACCCACTCCCGGCGCTGTGGCAGGCGCTACGTTTTCTTGGCCAGCAACCTCCGCCGGAGCTACTGGAGGGAGAACTGGCCAGTTTCTGGCGATGGGCCATCGCCAACTGGTGCAGTTCGGCCATCCCTCGCACACTGGCAAAGCCATACCCTGGCGAAAATTCACCAGATTCTGCACAATAGACCTCACATTTTTATCTAGCACTGTCGAGGCAAAGCATGTCGCTACAAACCGATCTATTCCTTCAGGGCTATCGCGGGTATTTCCGTAACCTGCTCAAATGGCAAGAGCTCGATGCCCTGTGGGAGCAACTGCGTGGCGACAGCGCAAAAGCCTGGTATATCTACGCCGTAGGCGAGCTCCCACCAGAGACAGTGGCAACTGCCTCCCAACTGCAACGCTTCATCGAAGAGATCAACCAACTGCTGCGTAACGAACATGACGAAGATTACTGCGGCATCGTTTACGTCGACAATGTCGAGTCACCGGCCCTGATCAAGATCTATGACCCCAACAATCTCGGCAGCTCGTGCGGATCCGGCTTCGGTCCACCGCCACTGCCCGGCTGGGTTCTGTCACTGCAACCCCCAAGCGATCTCAACGCCGCCTTTCCCCCCCCGGCCAACCGGCGCCGCTGGTGGCAGCGGCTGTTTGGGTAAAAGTTCAAAGTTCAAAGTCATATCGTTCCCACGCTCTACGTGAGGAACAATAATAACCCGATTAGCTTCGACGTTTTCTCCCGTCCCCACAAGATCACGGGAGATTCGTGGTGAGCCGTAGCTCCCTTGCGGTCATGCCAGGTCGGGCAACGCTGTAGTCCTTGCTGCATTCTCTAATAAAGGCGTACTTCACTTGAGTTCCCTCGCAAAGTAGCTCCTCCTTCAGCTGCTCGTTCTCCCATCGCAGAGGAGGTATCTCACTCTGATTATCTTTCTTGGGGCGGCCTCTGTTGCCTAAAGAAGCCTGCGCTCCCTGGCGTTGTAGCTCTCCCTCCCACTTAATAGAGTTGGTTTCGGCGAATCCCGAGCGCCATGGCAATCTCGGCAGCAGGTCTTCAAGTACATAGCCCCTTAAGGGCGAAAGAGTGAAAAAAGTTCACATGGAAGCGAAAGACAGCCAGTTTATTCAATTCATCTGCGTTGTTTGACAGTATACTGGCCGCAGACATTCTGCCCGGAAACATTCATGGCAAGACCATGTTATTCCAATTCGTGACACCCTACTCCGGCAGGCGTTCACTGTGAAGCCAGGTCGCATCAACAACACACCGTGCAGAAGACAGACCAAGCCCATAAACGCACATGAAACGCACCATACCTGCCGGCTCTGATGTTCACCTCGACCGAGGGGAAAGGGCTCAAAGGGAATTAAACTGGAATGGAGACTTATACCCATGAGTAAACAAACCCAAAACCTGACATCACGCCGCCTCGGCTGGCTGGGGCTAGTGACCCTGACCACCCTCGCGGCGCCCGCTTACGCCTCGGTGGAGTGGAGGCCCGGCGCGGACATCACCGCAGAAAGAGACAACATGAAGTCGGTCGCCCTGGCCGATGTGGACGGCGACGGTGACCTCGACCAAGTAGTCGGCGTTCTCTTCAACAAGCCCAACCGCCTCTATCTCAACGACGGTAGCGGTGGCTTCGGGGTCGCCAGCGATATCACCGCAGACAGCCACGACACCTTCTCTGTCACCCTGGCCGATGTGGATGGCGACGGCGACCTCGACCTCGTGGCCGGCAATAGGCTTCAGCCCAACCGCCTCTACCTTAACGACGGAAGCGGCGGCTTTGGGGCCGGCAGCGACATTAGCACCGACAGCAACAACACCTTCTCTGTCACCCTGGCCGATATGGACGGCGACGGCGACCTCGACCTGGTGGCAGGGAACAATGGCGAGCCCAACCGCCTCTACCTCAACAACGGCAACGGCGGCTTCGGGTCCGGCAGCGACATCACCACCGATAGCCACGACACCCAGTCGGTCGCCCTGGCCGATGTGGATGGCGACGGCGACCTCGACCTGGTGGCCGGTAATAGGAATCAGCCCAACCGCCTCTACCTCAACAACGGCAACGGCGGCTTCGGGTCCGGCAGCGACCTCACCGTCGATACGCACAACACCTTCTCGGTCGCCCTGGCCGATGTGGACGGCGACGACGACCTCGACCTGGTGGCCGGAAATTACGGCCAGCCCAACCGCCTCTACCTCAACGATGGCAGCGGCGGCTTCGGGGCTGGCAGCGACATCACCACCGATGTGCACGATACCGAATGGGCCGCCCTGGCCGATGTGGACGGCGACGACGACCTCGACCTGGTGGCCGGTAATAGGCTACAACCCAACCGCCTCTATCTCAACGACGGCAGCGGCGGCTTCGCGGCCGGCAGCGACCTCACCGCCGATGCGCACAACACCTTTTCGATCGTCCTGGGTGATTTGGACGGCGACAGTGACCTCGACCTGGTGGCCGGCAATAACACCCAGCCCAACCGCCTCTACCTCAACGATGGCAGCAACAACTTCGCGGCCGGCAGCGACCTCACCGCCGATGCGCACGCCACCTACCCAGTCGCCCTGGCCGATGTGGACGGCGACGGCGACCTCGACCTGGTGACCGGCAATGCCGGCCAACCCAACCGCCTCTACCTGAATGACGGCAGCGGCGGCTTCGCAACCGGCAGCGACATCACAGCCGATAGCGACGCCACCCTCTCGGCTGCCCTGGCCGATGTGGATGGCGACGGCGACCTCGACCTGGTGGCCGGGAACTCCTCCAGCCAGCCCAACCGCCTCTACCTCAATGATGGCAGCGGCGGCTTCGCGACCGGCAGCGACATCACCGCCGATATGCATGACACCCGCTCGGTCGCCCTGGCCGATGTGGACAGCGACGGCAACCTCGACCTGGTGGCCGGCAATAGCGGGCAACCCAACCGCCTCTACCTGAATGACGGCAGCGGCGGCTTCGCGGTCGGCAGCGACATCAGCGCAGATATATACGGCACTTACTCGGTCGCCCTGGCCGATGTGGACGGCGACGGCGACCTAGACCTGGTGGCCGGCAATTACGGCCAGCCGAACCGCCTCTACCTCAATGATGGCAGCGGCGGCTTCGCGGCCGGCAGTGACATCACCGCCGATGCTCACTTCACCTGGTCGATCGTCCTGGCTGATGTGGATGGCGACGGCGACCTCGACCTGGTGGCCGGCAATGACGGCACCCCCAACCGCCTCTACCTCAACGACGGCAGCGGCGGCTTCGCGGCCGGCAGCGACATCAGCGCGGATAGCGACAATACCTACTCGGTCGTCCTGGTCGATGTGGACGGCGACGGCGACCTCGACCTGGTGGCCGGTAATTCCGGCCTCAACCGCCTCTACCTGAATGATGGTAGAGGCGGCTTCGGGGCCGGCAGCGACATCAGCGCAGATATCGACACCACCACCTCGGTCACCCTAGCCGATGTGGACGGCGACGGCGACCTTGACCTGGTGGCCGGCAATATCGGCATCAACCGCCTCTACCTCAACCTGCGGGCGCGACGCATTACCGGTGCCGACGCCGGCGGGCTCGTCTTTGCCGAGACGCAGGGCACCGCACAAGTGCGCATACCCTGCCTCGGCTCATCGGCTCAGGCCGGTAGCGTGGACTACACCGTGACGGGGGGAAGCGCCACGGCCGGGGCTGACTTTACCGCCGCCACCGGCACACTCAGCTGGGTCGCCGGAGTCTGCACCGAGAAGAGCATCGATGTGGCCATCCTTAATGACGACCTCTTCGAGGGCAATGAAACCTTCACCGTCACCCTCAGCAATCCGCAGAACGTTTATCTCAACGACCCAATGAGTCAAACGCTAAGCTATGTGGCGACCATCGTCGACGACGAGTCAGCTCCCAGTGGCGGCGGCGGTGGCGGCGCCCTCAGTTGGCTGTTACTGCTTGGCTTTATCCCGGCTGTTCGCCTGGTAAGACGCAGGAGCTGATTAGGCGGCACGCAAAGGTCACAACCTTTGCGTTGGAGACTAAGCGGCCTACGGGCCGCTTTTTTTATATTGGGGTCACGGCTTTTGGTTCACGCCGATCCCAATTTCGTTTTTTTTCCCACGTAACGGCTCGCCCCACCTGATTGAACTCTTACCGCAAAGGCAAAGAACTACCAGGTAGCCAGGGGAGCGTAGCGCATAGTGCTTTCAACAACCTGCACGGTGGTGTTGAGGTTCGGAGCCCCGGATGGGGCAACCTGTCCTACTCGGCACTCACATAGGAGGGGCGAAGGGGAACTAACCCATTAATTATTCCCACGCTCCGCGTGGACATGAATTAGGGGACACTCTGCGTCCCGTCTCTCTTTTTGCCCCACACGTAATCACCCATTCGTGCGCACGAGCGTCACAAATTTGTTCCCACACAGAGCGTGGCACGATAAATATCAGTCACTTAAAGCACTGAGCGACTTGCGGAATCGTGTGGAACCAGACGACGCTTCTTTGAACTTGAAACTTGAACGCCTTTCCAATGTTACGTTTAGTAACAACTCCTGTTATTCTTTCCCCCCATGACACGCCAACGCGAACATGATCAACAGCTGGATCGGGTGGTTATCCTGTTTCTGTTTGCCCTCTTCCTGCTACTCTCTCCTCTCAAGGGATGGTGGGCTGCTGACGACAGCCCCTGGTATGCGCCCTACCTGCTCTGGGGCCTGCTGATCGTACTGATCTGGCGGCTACGTCGCCGTCTGGATCGCCATGAATTTTGATCTCTGGCTTCTGTATCTGGTGGGGGTGGCCTACCTGCTCCTGCTGTTTCTCATCGCCTATGCGGCCGAGCACGGCTGGCTTCCGCAGGGCCTGGCTCGCCATCCGCTAACCTATACTTTGTCACTTGGGGTCTACGCCACCTCCTGGAGCTTTTACGGCAGTGTCGGCTTTGCCCAGAGCCAGGGTTATAACTTCCTCACCATCTACCTTGGGGTGACGCTGGCCTTCATGCTGGCGCCGGTGCTGTTACAACCGATCTTGCGACTGACGCGCGAATACCAGCTCTCCTCCCTGGCTGACCTGTTCGCCTTCCGCTACCAGAGCCAGCTGGCAGGCGTGCTGGTCACGCTGTTTATGCTCGCCGGAACCCTGCCCTATATCGCCCTGCAGGTGCGGGCGGTGACCGAGTCATTGCAGGTGCTGACCCAGGAGTCCGCCCCCGGTCTCATCGCGCTCGGTTTCTGCCTCACCATCAGCCTGTTCGCCATTTTATTCGGCGCACGCCATATCTTGGCACGGGAAAAGCATGAAGGACTGGTGGTGGCAATCGCCTTCGAGTCACTGATCAAACTGGTAGCGCTGTTGGCGGTTGGGCTATTCGCATTATTCGGCATTTTTCACGGCCCCGCCGGCATGGAGCAATGGCTGCAACAACACCCTGAAGCACTGGAGTCACTCTACAGACCGGTGCGTGAGGGGGCATGGGGAAGCTTGCTGCTACTCGCTTTTGCCGCTGCCTTCCTGCTCCCCCGCCAGTTCCATATGGCCTTTACCGAGAACCTGGATGAAAAATCGCTGGGCTTTGCCAGTTGGGCGTTCCCGCTGTTCCTGCTATTACTGAACCTGGCCATCCCCCCCATTCTCTGGGCCGGTAACGATCTCGGTCTGAAGGTTTCACCTGATTTCTACGTCCTTGGTATTACACTGCATCACGATGCGGTACTGCTTCCACTCCTGACCTTCATCGGTGGCATCTCGGCAGCCAGCGCGATGATTATCGTCACCACCCTGGCACTCGCGTCAATGTGCATGAACCACCTGGTATTACCGGCAAGCTTCCCGCCCCGGCTGACGCCAGAAACCAACATCTATCGCTGGCTGTTGTGGGGCCGCCGTATCCTTATTACTCTGATCATCCTTGCCGGTTACGGCTTCTACCTGTTACTGGAACACAATCAGGGGCTGGTGCAACTGGGACTGATCTCCTTTGTCGCCGTTGCCCAGTTCCTGCCCGGGATCTTCGGACTGCTCTACTGGCGCCGAGCCACCCGCAGCGGCTTCATCGCCGGATTGCTCGGTGGCGGTACGGTGTGGGCCGTGACCCTGATGCTGCCGCTACTGGAACGCTCCGGACTGCTAACCACCGGCGTACATCCCGATGTCGGCATGTACGCCACCGACCCCTGGGGCAGCAGCACCTTATGGTCCCTCAGCATCAATACACTGCTGTTCATTATCTTTTCCCTAGCCACCCGCCCCAGTGCCCAGGAACGCCAGGTAGCCAATGCCTGCTGCAGGGAAAGTCTGGTCCCACCTAGCGGGAGGCCCCTCGCCACCTCGGTGCAGCAGATTGAGCAGCAACTGGCGCTGGTCACCGGGGAAGAGATGGCCCAGCACGAAGTGCAACGGGCACTGGCCGATCTGGGCCTGAGCAATACCGCTCTACGCCCCACCGAACTGGGCCAACTGCGCGAGCGTATCGAACGCAATCTCTCCGGCCTGGTGGGTCCACTGCTGGCACGGGTCATCGTCGATGAACGACTGGAGCTCGATTCATCGGCACGCCATGCCCTCTCGGATACGGTGCAGTTTGTCGAACAACGCCTGGAGGAGTCCCGCACCCGCTTGCGTGGCCTGGCCGCCGAACTTGACCAATTACGACGTTATCACCGCCAGGTGCTGCAGGATCTGCCACTGGGAGTCTGTTCGGTCGGCCCCGAGCAGAATGTGATCAGCTGGAACAGCGCCATGGAGACCCTCTCCAGTCTACCAGGGGAAACGCTGCTGGGACGCCCACTGGCGGCCCTGCCGCCGCCATGGTCAGGATTACTCGGCAGTTTTCTCGCCAGCGACGAGCACCAGTTACGCAAGGTGAAGCTTAATCTCGGCGCGGAAATACGCGTCTTCAATCTGCACAAGGCTGCTATCGAGGATCCCGGCAGTCCGATACAAGGCGAAAGCAGCGGCTCAGTCATCCTGGTGGAGGATCTCAGCGAGCTGCATACCCTCGAGGCGGAACTGACCCACAGTGAACGCCTCGCCTCTATCGGCCGCCTTGCCGCCGGTGTCGCACACGAGATCGGCAACCCTGTCACCGGTATCGCCAGCCTGACCCAGAATCTGCTGCAAGAAAGCAATGACCCGGAGTTTGTGCACGAAGGTCTGGAGCTCATCCTTGAACAGACCCGGCGTATCTCCAATATCGTGCAGTCACTGGTCAACTTCAGCCACGGCGGCTCGACCCGCGATTACACTCCCTCGGAGGTGGATATCTGCCACTGCATTGACGAAGCGGTGCGACTGGTGCGCCTGAGCCATGCCGGCAAACAGCTCGACTACCATATCAACTGCGATCCGACCCTGGAACTCAGCGGTGATCGTCAACGCATTATCCAGGTTTTCGTCAATCTATTGAGCAATGCCTGCGACGCCTCGCAGCCAGGTGACAGTATCACCATCAGTGCCCGGCACGATGGACACTATGCACGACTTGAAGTACTGGACCACGGCCACGGCATCCGGGAAGAGTATCAGGAAAAGATCTTCGAACCCTTCTTTACCACCAAGGAGCCAGGGGAAGGCACCGGCCTTGGCCTGCCTCTGGTCTATAGCATCATCCAGGAACACTCCGGCACCATCACCCTGCACAGCGATGTCGGCCTGGGTGCGCGCTTTATCATCCGCCTTCCCGAATCGCGGAAAAGTCGTCCAACAACAAAGGAAATGAAGTAGCCGTGCAACAGATTCTGGTTATTGAAGACGAAGCGGTGATCCGCACCGCCCTGCAACGACTGCTGGAGCGTAACGACTACCGCGTCGCCACCGCCGGTTCCCTCCCTGATGCAGAGAAAAACTATCAACTCAACGACTTTGATCTGATCATCGCCGACCTGCGTCTACCCGGTCCCCCAGGCACGGAAGTGCTCAAGCGGGTAGACCGTGTGCCGGTACTGATCATGACCAGTTACGCCAGCGTGCGTTCTGCCGTCGAGGCGATCAAACTTGGCGCCGTCGACTACATTGCCAAACCCTTCGACCATGAAGAACTGTTACTCACCATCGAACGCGTGCTTAAACAAAGCAGCCTCGAACGTCAGAATCAGGCACTAAAATCTGATCTCTCTCGCCGCTATCCGGTTAGTGGCATGATCGGCCACAGCCCGGCCATGCAAGAGGTATTCGAACGCATTCAACGCGTCGCGCCAACCGACACCACGGTACTTATCCTCGGTGAATCGGGAACCGGCAAAGAGCTGGTAGCACGAGCGCTGCATGAACAGAGCCAACGCGAACAGGCGCCGCTAATCACCGTCAACTGCGCCGCAATTCCGGAGAACCTCATCGAATCGGAACTATTCGGGCATGAGAAAGGCGCCTTCACCGGAGCGCACGAGACCCATCGGGGGCTGGTCGAAGCGGCCCACAGCGGCACACTTTTTCTCGACGAGATTGGCGAATTGCCCGCCGAGGCCCAGGCCCGCCTGCTGCGCGTGTTGCAGGAAGGGGAGATCCGCCGCGTCGGCTCCACCCAGTCACGCCGCGTCAATGTACGGCTGATTGCCGCCACTCACCGCGACCTCAAGCAACGGGTCGAAGACGGAGAGTTTCGCGCAGATCTCTACTTCCGCCTGCATGTGGTAGAGATCACACTGCCGCCGCTACGCGAGCGAGGCGACGATATCACTGAACTGGCCGAGCGCCTGCTGGATCGCACCTGCAAGCGCCTGAATCGCCCACCCATGCAGTTCAGCGCTGACGCACTGCAGAGCCTTCTGCACTACCACTGGCCGGGTAATGTACGGGAAATGGAAAACACCATCGAGCGCTCGGTGATCCTCGCCGACAGTGAAACCATCGACTGCCGTATGCTGGGGCTTAATTTTGCTGGTACATCCCTATCGGATAGTGCACCGCAGGGAAGCCTGTCACTCGACGACTACTTCATGCAGTTCGTACAGGAAAACGAGCAGAAAATGACCGAAACGGAACTGGCCAGGAAGCTCGGCATCAGTCGCAAAACGCTATGGGAGCGTCGACAAAAACTGGGCATGCCACGAAAGCGCTGAGCGCCCGCCTGATTAAGATCCCGACTCGTTGAAACGGCGGCGAAAAGCCTCTACCCGTTTCCGGTTTGCCGCCAAATCCGAACGCCCGACTCGTGAAGCCGAACGGATGTGTATCAGCCCGGCCTCACTGTCCCGGCGCAACTCGACATCATCCACAAAGCGAAACAGCGCCGTCTGAAACGTTGCCGCGAGATAATCATCATCCAGCCGAGAGATCTCCCCCCCCATCTCTAGCACAACCCGTTGTGCCCGCGACCACGCCGCCCTCACATCCCCCTCGAACATCAGCGGCGCGATAAACGCCACTTCCCGCGGGAATTCGCTACAGACGCAGTTGGGTGTTTCCGGGCAGGGATGCAACTGCCCGTCCAGCAAACCTGCCGGCGCCCCCCCACGGGACATCAAGGACAGGACAGCTCCGGCGAGAAAGAACAAAACAACGAGAGAGGCGATGATTGATAACATGATTTTCATTTTGTTTTGCTGTTAATAACTACTCGCCACCTTATGCGAGTGCCGAGTTGGCCAGGTTGCCCCATCAGGAAGGAGCCCCGAACCTCAACACCACAGTGCCACTTGCCAAAAGCGCCATGCTCCACGCTCCCTGGCTACCTGCCACTTCTTTTTTCGCCTTTGCGGTAAGAGCATTGTCAGGTGGAGGCGAGTAGTTACTGCTGTTAGCCAACGGGTGCTGTCAGGCACATGTCAGCGCGGTTAATCACTCTTTGCATAAGTTCGTCACCATGGCGGCGGGTTCACCCCGACAACTCCAGCGAACCTTGCCCTCCTCGACGACCGGAATTAACCGTATCATCAACGGGTGCGTGTTGCCTGTTATTACCATGCCACCCGATTCCTCCACCTCCACCGTAGCGATCAGATCCGGACACGGGTTCTTGAACTCCACACTAACAGTCTCGTCACTGAGTACCTGTAACGCCACCTGTTCGCGTAAATGCGACGAACACATCAACATCGATGCTGAGGCGATTTTGGCGAGCGACTTCTCATCAGTATCTGGCAACAGCATTAACAATATCCCGAAAAGCAGAACGACACCCACTATCCAGCGACTAATCATCGGTAATCCCCAGTCCTGTATTGATACATAAAGCGCACCCGAGACTCAAAAAGGCCGCTCGCCACTGAAGCCCCAAACAAACCAGCCAAATGCAGCGGAGTTAAGAGCCACTGTCGCCCAAAACAGGATTTGAAACGGCATCTTCCTGGATTTGTGACGAAGCAGCCTTTGTGCGACGAAAGCACCTGGCCACCCACCCGCCAGCGCAAAAAAGTGCAAGGTACTCTCCCGGATTCGCCAGCGACCATTTTTTGCGGCTGATTTATCCACAGCGTAGGCAACAAAGGCAAAACAACTCGCGGTAAGGTAAAAATAAGGCAGCGCCACCGGTAACTTTCCAGCAACAGCCGACGCCACAACAAAGACGAAAAAGGCGACGACATATATAGCCTGGAATATTGCAGTACACTTCATAAAGACACGCACGTGCTGGCGTTCAAGCTCCAGATGAAATCGCCTGGCGCAGCTGACGGGTTTCGTTTTCCAGCACCTCACTGAAAGGTTGTGGCGGGGAAATCGCATGGCCCTGGGCGAAGTCCACACCAGCGCGTTCCAGCGCCAACAGAACACGCTCGTCTTCGGCATATTCACCAATGGTCTTCAATCCCATAATGTGGCCAATCTGATTAATCGATTCGACCATGGCACGGTCTACCTCGTCATGCACCATGTCACGGACAAAGCCTCCGTCTATCTTGAGATAATCGACCGGAAGGTTTTTTAGATAACCGAAAGAGCTGAGACCGGCACCGAAATCATCAAGAGCGAAGCTGCACCCCATACCACGCAGGACGCTGATAAAACGTGTGGCACGCGAGAGGTTCGCCACGGCGGCGGTTTCAGTAACCTCGAAGGAGATACTTTCACAGGGGATGCCGGTCTCGTCGAACAGATCGACCACATATTCGAGGAAATGATCGTCGGTAAAGGACTGGCCGGAGAGATTAATGGCGCATTCAACGGGGGGGAACGCCAAATCACCTTGGGCTTCACGCAGCATTTCAAGCGTCTTGCGTATGACCCAGCGATCAATCATCGGCATCAAATTGTAGCGCTCGGCAGCAGGTATGAAGGCGCCAGGGGGAATGATGCGCCCGCTATCATCAAGCATGCGCACCAACACTTCATAATGCGAGATGACGTGATCGCCTTTGACATGTGCGATGGGCTGGGCAAAGAGCTGGAAGCTGTCAGTGTCAAAAGCCGATGAGAGACGGTGAACCCACTGCATCTCACCATGGCGTTGCACTACGGCATCGTCATCCGGCTGATAAACATGCAGGCGGTTACGACCGCTGTCCTTTGCCACATAGCAGGCGGCATCGGCGGCGGCCAGGACATAGGCCAGATTGCCGGTATCAGCGACGATCGGTACTACCCCGATGGAAACGCCGATCTCAAAAGCCTTATCGTCCCAGGCAAAGCGAAAATCACGAATCGAACGGCGGATCGTGTCGGCGATGTTCTCCGCCTTATCCAGCGGACAATGTTCGAGCAATACGCCAAATTCGTCCCCGCCAAGACGCGCCAACACATCGGATTCGCGCACACTTCCCTGCATCAAACTGGAGACCTGTTGCAGCAGCTCATCGCCTGCATTATGGCCACAGGTATCATTGACGACCTTGAACTGATCCAGGTCAAGGTAGAGTACAGCGTGACAATCATTGCTGTCGTGGGCCGAACGGATCGCCTCCTCCACCCGCTGCTCGAAAACCCGACGGTTGTACAGTCCGGTGAGCATGTCATGGGTGGCCTGGTAACTGAGCTGACGCGCCATGCCCATTACCTCGGTAATATCATGCAACACCAAAACGACGCCAACGACATGACCGTAATGATCACGCATCGGCGCAGCAGTCACCTTAAGGTGGAAACGGGTGCCGTCGCTTTGTAGTAACAGCCCCTCATCAGAGTATGCTGTGCCATTATCAAGTGACAAACAGAGATGGACAAGATCCTGCAACGACTCCCCAGTCGCCTCATCCACCAGTTTAAGCACATCCCGATAGTGGGAGCCATTGGCCGCTTCGACACTGGTCCCGAGGAGTTTCTCTGCCGTAGGGTTAAGGTACTGAACCTTCCCGTTGTCGTCAGTGGTAACGACCCCGTCACCTATCGACTGCAACGTCACTAGCGCCAGCTCCTTTTCCTGATGCAACGCCTCCTGTGCCTGTCTCAACTCGGTGATATCGCGTATCGTCCCTTCGATACCAATGTTATTGCTCTTATCGTCAGTGATAAATTGCGCATTGACCGAGACCCACACACGACGTCCATTTTTGTGACGCATCTGGATCTCGTAGTTACGTAAACTGCCACCATGGCTATGAATGTCGGTGAGAAAGGCCTGCCCATGACGCGGCACCGCATAGAAGTCGGCAATCCGCATACCTTCGCATTCCTCGGGATAATAACCGAGCAATTTTTCCATGGAGCGGGATACCTGACTAAGTCGCCCGGCCGGATCGGCACGATAGTAGGTATCCTGCATATGAGTGAGAATACGGTTGAACTCACGATAGGCATTGCGAGACTCGTGTTCGGCGGCAACCTGTTCGGTAATATCAACCATCACACCAAGCATGCGTACCGGCTGTCCCATTTCGTCGATGAGCACCTCTGCGGTATCGCGAAGTACTCGCAAACTGCCATCGCGATGGTTGACACGAAACTCACGACTGAGCATGCCGGTATTGGCCACCGCCTCCTCGACGGCGCGAACATACTTTTCCCGATCCGACGTGTAGATGTTTTTCAGCACGGCCTGTCTGCTCAGGGGCTGCCTCGCCATACCAAAGAGAGCAAATGCCTCATCCGACCACTTCAGGACACCACTGTTGAGATCCAGCTCCCAGCTTCCCAGCTGCACCAGCTGCTGCGATTGATTGAAATAGGCTTCGTAGGTTTCCGCCTGACGCTGTAGTTCAGTGTTGTCCTGAATGAGGCCGAGTGCACTCTGCGTGGCAATACGAAACTGCTGCAGTACTTGGCTCAGCACCACGGCATACCCCAGCAGCAAAAGACCAATACTGATATGAATGGGGTGTGTGACAAGCAACATATTCACAGCCACGGGCGCCAACACCAACCAGATAAACAGCGCGCCGCTTCCCTGACTGAAGGTGTGAATAATAAGGCTGCTGGCGCCGATACCAGCGAGAATGACAACAACTAGAAGCTGCGCCAGCGAATCGCCATGGGGAAACAGCAGTACACCCGCACCGAGCCCCCAGGCCAGCCCGATAATCCCCGTCACCAAACTGTGGAGAAGCATCCAGCGAGGAGCGCCACGGAGTGTACTGTCACTACGGTAATGGGCGAACATTATGCCGATCCACACCAACTGCAGTATGAGCATCGCTCCCAGCCACGACTGGAGCAGATTGGTCTCGATCAGGTCACGCAGCTGGAAGGCCAGGAGCAATGCCAGCAACAGTTGGGATACCGCAATTGGCAGTGAGCGATGAAAGGTCATCCGCGTCTGCTTGCGATACATGGCAGGGTATTTATCGGTTCCGTTCAACGGCTTTTTCTTTTTTATGACACAACTTTGGTGAACTCTATGGGGTCACTCCCTTTTTCCCGCGTGGCAGAAATACTGCCTTAAGGGTAGAGACACCACGCAATCCCATGATTAGACAGGACTCCGCCCGACAAGGCAAGAAGGAGCCCGCTTTGGCAGGGAAGTGACAGAAAATGATGACATCAAGTGCCAACAAACCAAAAGCGAGCGACGCAGATAAATGGGTACAATTGTTGGGCAAGAATTCAACAACAAGGCTCACCGGCATCGGACTGGCGGCAATAAAAAAGGCCGGGGATCACCCGGCCTTCTGTGCCATGCTCCCGGAGAGGGAACACAACGTAACTAAATCTGATGCTTGCGGCGCCTCAGGACACTTTGGCAAAACCAAAGCCGTTTTGTGCCCAGCCCATGACCCCGCCACGCAGATTGTAGACATTCTCATAACCGTTTTGCGCCAGGTAGGTACAAACCTGCCCAGATCGGGCGCCACTGCGACAGATAAACACCACTTCCTTGTCCTGACCGATTTCGCCAATACGGTTCCCTAACACCGACATCGGCATGGGTTCAGCACCAGGGATCGAACCCTGTGCGATCTCCATCGGCTCGCGCACATCAATGATACGGAAGTCCCTCGCCTTATCCTCCATCCATGCTGCCAATTCCTTGGCATCGATCTCTTTTACATTCGTGAAGGACATGAACCTGACCCCTTTACTCAACAATTAGTTTATGCACACTAGTATATTAGTATTTTCTTATGTTTCAAGTGCTATACAAAAAATTCCCAATATCGTGTCTATCATTGTTACCTATCGTAACACGCGTCGTTACATTTCGTAACACCAAAGACCTTACAGTATACCTAAGCTATTGAATATCAGACATTTCAATGGTGGCACGAGCCATGCTTTAAGAAGTAGAAATTTGTAGGACACGATCATGGCCGCAACTCCGCTTGCTCCGATAATAGAGTTTCTCAAGCTGCATGCCCCCTTCGATCAGATGACCGAGGCCCACCTCGAGTATCTGGCCAAGCGTCTGGTACTGGTATTTTTTGCCAAGGGCAGCGTGGTCACCACTCCGGAAAGCGGCCAGGCCACCTCCTTGTATATCATCAAGCAGGGGCGCATCCGCGGGGAGGCCGACGAGGCACGTGAGGGCAACGGCTGGGAACTAACTGCCGGCGAGGCCTTCCCCATTGGCGCCCTGCTCGCCCACCGCCCGGTGCAAACCGTCGCACGCGCCGTGGAGGACACCTTCTGCTTCGAACTCAAGCGCGAGGATTTTGATCAATTAATCAAAAAAAGCGCGGCGTTCCACGACTTTTGCACCCGCCGCCTCGCCAACCTTCTCGACAACGCCCTGCGCAGTGTGCAGGCACGCAGCGCCAGCCGCATTGCCGAGGACTCCTCGCTCAATACTCTGGTCAAGCAGCTGATTAAACGCTCATCGGTTACCTGCACGCCCGATACTCCACTAAAGATGGCCCTGCAATCGATGCAGGATACCCACGTGGGGAGCATGATCATTACCGATGCTGAGGCACGGGTGATTGGCATCTTCACCTTGCATGATCTGCTCGAGCGCGTTGCCCTGAGCCACTTCGATTTAAGTATCCCCGTATCACGGGTCATGACACCCAATCCGCTCACTCTGCCTGCAGAAGCCATGGCTCACGAAGCTGCACTGCTGATGGCACGTCACGGCTTCGGTCATGTCTGCGTGATCGAGCGTGGACGGCTGCTCGGAATGATCTCCGAACGGGATATCTTTGCACTGCAACGGGTGGGGATCGCCAGTCTTGGCCAGGCCATCTCCCGTGCGGAGAGCATCGAACAACTGGTTCCCCTGGGACAGGACATTCATCGACTGGTCGAACAGATGCTGGCCCAGGGTGCCTCGATCGCGCAATTAACACGCCTGATTGCCGCGCTCAACGACAACCTCACCCGCCGCGTCATCACCCTCACCCTGAAAACCTACGAGGGGCCGGTGCCGCCTTTCCTCTGGCTAGCCTTTGGTAGCGAAGGTCGCAGCGAACAGACCCTCAAAACCGATCAGGATAACGGCATCCTGTTCCTGCCCCAAGACAACGAAAACGCCGAACAGACTCGCCAGCGCCTGCTGCCGCTTGCCGGGAAAATCAATCATGCACTGGCCGAATGCGGCTTCCCGCTCTGCCCCGGCAACATCATGGCGAGCAATCCCGAGTGCTGTTTGAGCCTGGACGAATGGCGTCAGCGCTTTGAGCGTTGGATCGATCAAGGCACCCCCGAGCACCTACTTAAATCCAGCATATTTTTTGACTTTCGGGCGCTCTATGGCGATGCCGACCAGATCGAGCCGTTGCGGAAAACGCTCCTGGCTCAGACCGGACGCAACAGCCGCTTCCGCCGGCAGATGGCCGCCAACGCGATGCAGTTCCGTCCTCCGCTAGGCTTGTTCGGTGAGTTCAAACTCAGCTCCAGCGGTGAGGAAGTCCACACGCTGGATCTCAAATTACAGGGGTTAACCCCCTTTATCGATGCTGCCCGGATCATCGCCCTGGCGCACCAAATTGAAGAAACCAACACCGAGGAACGCCTGAAAACCGCCTCTGAACAAAGTTTATTGCGCCCGGGAGATGTTGATGCCTGGTTAGAAGCCTATTATTTCATTCAGCTGCTACGAATGCGTAACCATCGCCAGCAGGCCAAGGAGGGACGCCCCTTAAGCAACCGGCTCAATCCTGACATGCTCAACGAACTGGATCGGCGCATTCTCAAAGAGGCTTTTCGCCAAGGACGAAAATTACAAAACAAGATTGCCCTGGAGTATCAGTTGTGATCATCCAGGCACAACGTCTTCAATATTCCGGACCTCGCAATCAGTCACACCTGCAGGGATTAAGCAAGATCCGGTTTGAAGTAAAACCTGGCCATGGAGGGTTGGGCTGGCATTCAGGAGAGAGCCAAAAAAAAACATTTTTCATTACAAGAGGAGAGGTGCAATGCAACCGACAGGTAGCGCGGCAGAGTACTGGAAGGCGAATCTTCGCCTCCTGACGATCTGCCTTATCGTGTGGTTCGTCGTTTCCTACGGCTTCGGCATCATTCTGGTCGAACCGTTAAACGCCATCATGATCGGCGGTTATCCGCTGGGCTTCTGGTTTGCCCAGCAGGGTTCGATTTACACCTTCGTGGCGCTGATCTTCTTCTACGCATGGAAGATGGGCAAGCTCGATCGTCAGTTTGGCGTTCACGAAGACTAACCGGGGGAATGATTTAGTATGGAACTTTCAACCTTAACCTATATGGTCGTGGGGGCTACTTTTGCCCTCTATATCGGCATAGCCATCTGGGCACGTGCCGGTACCACCGGTGAGTTCTACGTTGCCGGCAAGGGTATTCACCCTGTCGCCAACGGTATGGCCACCGCTGCCGACTGGATGTCCGCGGCATCCTTCATCTCCATGGCCGGCCTCATCGCCTTCATGGGCTACGACGCCTCGGTCTACCTGATGGGCTGGACCGGCGGCTACGTGCTGCTGGCGATGCTTCTGGCACCCTACCTGCGCAAGTTCGGCAAGTTCACCGTACCGGAGTTCATCGGTGACCGCTACTACTCGCAGGCGGCGCGCATCGTGGCGGTTATCTGCCTCATCGTCGCCTCCATCACCTATGTCATCGGTCAGATGAAGGGGATCGGTGTGGCCTTCTCCCGCTTCCTCGAAACCAGCTACGAGGTGGGCCTGTTCTCCGGTATGACGATCGTCTTCATCTACGCCGTACTCGGCGGCATGAAGGGGATCACCTACACCCAGATCGCCCAGTACGTGGTACTCATTTTCGCCTACACCGTACCGGCGATCTTTATCTCGCTGCAGATCACCGGCAACCCGATCCCGCAGCTGGGTCTGGGTGGCTCGGTCGAGGGCGGCACGCACCTGCTGGCCACGCTCGACACGGTACTGGTGGACCTCGGCTTCAACGAGTACACCGACATGAAGGGCACCTCGCTAAACGTAGCGCTGTTGACCCTGTCGCTGATGATCGGGACCGCCGGCCTGCCCCACGTTATCGTGCGTTTCTTCACCGTACCGAAGGTGGCCGATGCACGAAAATCCGCCGGTTGGGCGCTGGTGTTCATCGCCATCCTCTACACCACCGCTCCGGCCGTGGGCGCCATGTCCTTCTTCAACCTCATCAACACCGTACAGCCCGGCCCCATTGCCGAGGCCGATGGGGCATTGAAGTACGAGGATCGTCCAGAGTGGTTCAAGAGCTGGGAGAAGACCGGCCTGCTCAAGCACGACGACAAGAACGGCGACGAGCGCATCCAGTACCGTGCCTCCAAGGAGGAGAACGAACTGACCGTCGACCGCGACATCATGGTTATGGCCAACCCCGAGATCGCCAAGCTGCCCAACTGGGTTATCGCTCTGGTGGTGGCCGGTGGTCTTGCCGCCGCGCTCTCCACCGCTGCCGGCCTGCTGATGGCGATCTCTTCCGCGGTTTCGCATGACCTGGTCAAGGGCGTGTTCAACCCAGGCATCAGCGAGAAGAGTGAACTGCTGACCGCACGGATCTCGATGGCCGGCGCCATCGCCGTCGCCGGCTGGTTCGGTCTGCACCCGCCCGGCTTCGCCGCGCAGGTGGTGGCACTGGCCTTCGGTCTGGCCGCCTCCTCCATCTTCCCGGCGCTGATGATGGGTATCTTCTACAAGCGGATGAACAACGCCGGTGCCATCGCCGGTATGCTCACCGGTCTGACCGCCACACTGGTCTATATCTTCTGGTTCAAGGGCTGGTTTTTCATCCCCGGTACCGAGATGGCCGCCAATACCGCCGACAACTGGTTCATGGGTATCCAGCCCGAGTCCTTCGGTGCCGTCGGTGCGCTGATCAACTTCGTCGTGGCGATGGTGGTATCCAAGGTTACCGCACCGCCGCCGGAGCACATCCAGCACCTGGTCGAAGACATCCGCGTTCCCAAGGGCGCAGGTGCCGCTACCGGCCATTAAAACGAGTCACAATCGTACCGGTTCGCCCTGCTCTAACGGCGGGGCGACACCCCTGTGGTACACTTTTGTGGGGTGCATTGCACCTCACTTTTTTCTTCCATCAAAGGTGTTTTGCCTACTGAATGGAAGATGTCTAACAGGACATTCCAATGCACTATCGTGATGTTTCATTCCACCACGGAGTTCACGAAGATCTCGAAAATAATGCCCCAGCCTATGTTCAGCTAGCGCAGCAATTTTTCGTGCTCTTCATGAGCTTCGTGGTGAGTTATTACAGCCAACATTATGGTGACGAGCGGGAATGGATGTAGAACTGATTGAGATTAGGGAGTTTCTTGCCAAGCACCCCCCTTTCGACCATCTACCGGCCGATGTGCTCGACACCCTGCCCAGACGTCTAACAGTGCGTTACCTGCGCCGAGGTACCCCCTTCCCTCCGCTGGATCTGCAGACCCCGGCACTGCCAATAGTACGCAAGGGGGCGATCGAGTTTCGCAATGACAAAGGCGACCTGTTGGAGAAACTCGGTGAGGGTGAGCTTTATCCAGCCCTGTGCCTGGGTGCGGACGAATCCCTGCCAGCCCAAGGCAGAGTGGTTGAGGATTGCCTGCTCTATTTACTGGGATGCAATGAGTTAGAGTCGCTGCGCAAACAGTTCACCCACTTCAACAGCCATTTTGAAAAAAACCTCCGTGCTCGTCTGCAACATGCCATTGCACTGCAACAAGGCCAAGGAAGTATTAATAATCTGATGCGCATCGAGGCGGTGTTATTAGTCCAACGCCGTCCAATCACCATCCCACCAGATCAGAGCATCAGGCAGGCCGCCGAAAAAATGACCTCCGAAGGAGTCTCCTCCTTACCGATAGTGGAAGAGGGAAAACTACTTGGCATTGTTACCGACCGCGATCTGCGCCAGCGCTGTATCGCCGCCGGCATCGATGCCGGAGAAAAGGTCAGCACTATCATGAGCGGCGACTTACTGACCATCAGCAGTGATACACCCGCCTTTGAGGCACTGCTGCTGATGACCCGCCACCACATCCACCATCTTCCACTGGTGGATACCGACGGCACCCTGCGCGGCATCGTCACTGCCAGCGATATTCTGCATCAACACAGTACCAATACCGTCGCCCTCGCCAGTACCATACGCCGAAGCCAGGATGTCGAGGCGGTGGTGGAGGCCTGTAGAAAGCTCCCGGAACTGCAGACACAATTGATCAGCAGCGGATTATCGGCAAATCATCTCACGCAGGCGCTCACCACTGTTGTGGACGGAATCAGTCAGTGCCTGCTTCAACTGGCTGAGACCAAGTTAGGTCCACCACCCGTGCCCTATGCCTGGCTGGTGTGCGGCTCCCAGGCAAGGCGAGAGCAAACCAGCTTGTCCGACCAGGATCACGCACTGCTTATCGCCGACAACATGCAGCCGATACATGATGCCTATTTTGCTGAGCTGGCCCGCTTTGTCAGCGATGGCCTGGCACGCTGCGGCTTTGCCTACTGTCCCGGCGAGGTGATGGCCACCACGCAAAAGTGGCGTCAGCCGGTACGAGTCTGGCGCCATTATTTCGAAAACTGGATCAATAACCCGGAACCGAAAGCGCTGATGCACGCCAGTATTTTTTTCGACATACGGGTGCTCTACGGCGATCCGACACTGTATACCTCTTTGCAGGAGAGAGTCCTGCAACAATGTCAACGCAATACGATCTTCCTCACCCACATGACGGCCAATGCCCTGCACCACCGTCCACCGCTCGGCTTCTTCCACCAGTTCGTGCTGGTACGGGATGGGAAGCATGACGACACCCTCGATCTCAAACACAGCGGAATCATCCCCATCGTCGATTTGGCACGGATCTATGCCCTCTCCGCCGGCCTGCCGCAGCTCAACACCCGCCAGCGACTCAAGGCGGCCGAACAGGCCGGGGCGCTGAGCCACGACGGGGCCCAGGACCTGCTGTATGCGCTGGAGTTCATCTCGGCGCTACGTGCGCGCCACCAGAGTCAGCAACACATCAACGGCGAGGCGATGGACAACTTCATACCCCCGGAAACCCTGTCGCGTCCTGAACGGTCGCAGTTGAAAGATGTGTTTGCCGTGATCAGCGGTATGCAAAAAACGCTGGAACAGCGCTATCAGGCATCAAGGATCGGCTAGTCCATGCTCACCTCACTGCTACCCCTTGATTACCGTCGTAAGCGCTTATACGCCCGAGCCCAGTGCGGAATGATGCAGAGTTTTTACGCCACCCCTTTCCCCTCACGCCGTAGCGACTGTCGCTCACTTGACTTCGTTGCGCTGGATCTGGAGACCAGTGGGCTCGACCCGCAGCGAGACGAAATCCTCAGTATCGGTTGGGTCTGTATCAACCACATGCAGATCGAACTCGGCAGCGCCCAACACCGCCTGATCCGTCCCCGGCACGACATTCCTGAGACGAGTGCCGTGATTCATCAGATCACCGACGATCAGGCGGCTGAGGGAGAGCCGCTGGGCAAGGTTATGGGCGAACTGTTGCCGGCGCTGGCAGGCAAGGTCCTTATCGCCCACCATGCGCGGTTTGAAATGCAGTTTATGCAGCGCGTCTGCGAAACCTTGTACGACATCGGCTTTTTGATGCCGGTAATCGATACCCAAGCGATTGCCAGGAGAAGTCTGGAGCGCCGTGACCAGGCCTTCCAGCCGCAGGAATTGCGTTTGGGGGCGCTGCGAACCCGTTACCATCTGCCGCGCTATCGTCTGCACAACGCGCTGAGCGATGCGCTGGGAGCAGCCGAGATTTTTCTTGCGCAACTGGCGCAGTACGATACCCGTAAGCCGGTGGCACTGAACAATTTCCTGCTCAAGGTGTGATATGTTCTACACACCGGGAAACTTTAACTGATGGCCAATGACGTATCGCATTTTGCGGCGCCGGTCATCACCAGCAATACGATGAAAAACCGTAAGAGATCGAGGAGAGAACGATGTCTCATGACGTGAAACTGTATCCGGTCCCCGCCGAGGTGGCGAAACACGCCCACATCGACGAAGCCACCTACCAGACGATGTACCAGCGCTCAATCGACGACCCGGAGGGTTTCTGGGGAGAACAGGCCGAGAAATTCCTCAGCTGGTACAAGCCGTGGGACAAAGTACTGGATTGGAGCTACGAGGATAACGTCCACATCAAGTGGTTCGAGGGCGGCAAGCTCAACCTTGCCTATAACTGCATCGACCGCCACCTGGAAAGCCGAGGCGATCAGGTCGCCCTCATCTGGGAAGGCGACGACCCGAGCGTCGACAAGAAGATCACCTACAACGAACTCTACGTGCACGTCACCAAACTGGCCAACGTCCTCAAGAGCCGTGGGGTGAAAAAGGGAGACCGTGTCTGCATCTACATGCCGATGATCCCCGAGGCCGCCTACGCCATGCTCGCCTGCGCCCGTATCGGCGCCATCCATTCGGTGGTATTCGGCGGATTCTCCCCCGAATCGCTCAAGGACCGTATCCTCGACTCAGACTGCCGGGTGGTGATCACCGCCGACGAAGGCCTGCGCGGCGGACGTAGCGTCGCGCTCAAGGCCAACACCGACAAGGCGATGGAGCACTGCCCCAACGTCCATACCGTACTCACCGTCAAACACACCGGCGGCGACATCGCCTGGCATGAGGGACGCGACGTCTGGTACCACGAGCTGATGGAAGGCGCCTCCACCGACTGCCCACCCGAGGAGATGGACGCCGAGGACCCGCTGTTCATCCTCTATACCTCCGGCTCCACCGGCATGCCTAAGGGCGTACTGCATACCACCGGCGGCTACCTCCTCTATGCGGCAATGACCACCAAGTACACCTTCGACCTGCACGAGGGCGACGTTTACTGGTGCACTGCCGATGTAGGCTGGATCACCGGCCACAGTTATCTGGTCTACGGTCCACTGGCCATCGGCGCCACCACACTCGCCTTCGAGGGCGTCCCCTCCTACCCCGACGCCTCACGCTTCTGGCAAGTGGTGGACAAGCATCAAGTCAACGTTTTCTACACCGCCCCCACCGCCATCCGTGCGCTGATGCGCGAAGGTGACGAACCGGTGAAAAAGACCTCACGCAAGAGCCTGCGCCTTCTCGGTACCGTGGGTGAGCCGATCAACCCCGAGGCATGGGAGTGGTACCACAAGGTCGTCGGTGAAGAGCGATGCCCCATCGTCGATACCTGGTGGCAGACTGAAACCGGCGGCCACTTGATCACCCCCCTACCCGGCGCGACCGCACTCAAGCCCGGCTCCGCCACCCGCCCCTTCTTCGGAGTATTACCGGCCATCGTCGATGCCACCGACGGCACCGTCCTCGATGGCGAGGCTGAGGGCGCCCTTGTCATTACCCGCCCCTGGCCGGGTCAAATGCGTACCGTATACGGTGACCACCAGCGCTTCATCGACACCTACTTCAAGACCTACAAGGGATTCTACTTCTCCGGTGATGGCGCAAGACGGGATGCCGACGGCTACTACTGGATCACCGGTCGCATGGACGATGTGCTCAATGTCTCCGGCCATCGAATGGGTACCGCCGAAGTCGAAAGTGCTCTGGTGCTACATGAATCCGTCGCCGAAGCCGCCGTGGTCGGGTATCCGCACGACATCAAAGGGCAAGGGATTTACTGCTACGTCACTCTGGTCAAAGGCGTCGAGCCGAGCGACGAGCTGAAGAAAGAACTGGTGAAACTAGTGCGCGAGGAGATCGGCCCCATCGCCTCGCCGGATGTCATCCAGTGGGCGCCGGGCCTGCCCAAAACCCGCTCCGGCAAAATTATGCGCCGCATCCTGCGCAAGATCGCCGCCAACGAGCAGGACTCCATTGGTGACACCTCCACCCTTGCCGAACCGGCAGTGGTTGAAGACCTTATCGAAAATCGCGCCAACAAGTAATGTGCAACACGCACAAAAAAGCCGGTCGTTACTGACCGGCTTTTTTGTATATGCCAGGTGGCTAACGATAAGGCAGCCCCACTTAACCACAGCCAAATCGCTGATGCAGATACGCGTGAACGTCCAGCATATCCGTCTCGGTTAGGTTCGGATTTCCACCCTTCGGCGGCATCGCCATGGGCGATCCAGAGCTACGGAATCCGTTAGCGATATGATCCGTTAATGCACTATGGGGCTTGGATAGCACGCCCCCTTTCTTGTTGAAATCAGGCGCCCCCGGGATCGCGCCTTTACCGTTTGAGCCATGACAGGAAAGGCAGCTATAGCGGTAAATCCTTTTACCCGCATCGGGATCCCCCTCGTTAAAACCGCAATTTCCAGTATCAGCTCCAAACGCTGACGCAACCATCGTCAGCCACAGCGCTATCGCCAGGATACTTTTCCCCACCATCGACTTCTCGTTACTGTTGTGCATGGCATCCTCCTGTTTTGGCAACACGACCGTTGACATATACACAGCATAGTAGATTCGAGAATTCCCTCTATAGGAGCGCGCGCATAAAACTGAGCCGCCTGTCGCGGATAGAAAGAAAAGTCGGAAGTACTCACGAAGTCTTGTCAGAAATGGCCAGCATGAAGAGCTGCCATTTCGAGAGCATCTATGAAACAAAAAAGTCGCTACATTGCTGTAGCGACTTCTTTACCTGGCGATGAGAGCGGTGAAGCGAACTATCCCTTTCCGTCACTGTGTAGTGAACTCATGCCCCCATCCGGCTGCCTCCGATGTACTGCATCATACTGATATGCTCTTCGTTCATGTGACGAATCACACTCGCGGTATGGCGAAGGATGTAGACAAACAGTCTAAACGCCAGATCTTCATGTCGGTTCATCAGCTCGGAAAAGCCCGAACGGGTGATGAGGTAAACCTCGCATTCAATTTTGGCAACGACACTGGCGCTGGCTGACGCATCGGTCAAAAAACTCATTTCACCAACAACAGCCCCCTCACCCACCGTGGCGACATCAATAGGTTTAGGTGCCCCATGCTGAACCACGGCGGTTCCAGAACGCAAAATATAGAGGATCCCCCCCGGCTCCCCTTGCGAAACAATCTCCTCCCCTTGAGCTGCCCGCCCGGCCTGCATAATCGAACTCAGTGCAGTTAACTCCTCATCGGATAACTTGCGAGCGAAAACGGTTTGTTCCAACCAATGGGTATCAATATTCATAAGTAATGGTGTCCTTATGCGTTGGTATTATTCAGACCGTTCGATTGTATCGACCAACTGGGGTAATAATCTAGGGTTTGTAGGGTTGAATCAGGACAAATCAGGTAAAAAATAGACGCCATGTTTGCAGGAGAAGCTATGGCGCGTGATATTCATTCTCCATGAATGCATTACAAAACAAAGACTTACATTACTAACGACAAACGACAAACCGCGACAAACCGGACACCCACCCCAAACTTGCCAGCCAAGTTGTTTCCTGCCCATCTCTGAGTCAACGAATGGATATCAAGGAGCGATATCATGCCAAAGCCAAGGAAAGTCCAGGTTTCACTGGAAGCAACTCCCTACTACCACTGCGTTTCCCGCTGCGTCCGCCGCGCTTTTCTCTG
>JBFFNE010000026.1:0-33075 GCA_041563315.1 Thiohalomonadaceae bacterium | reverse complement strand
TTCTTGGAACGGCCTGCCTCGGAATCATTGGAGGCCACGGCAACGACATTGCCAAAACCACGCACTTTACCTGGTCGCATGCCTTCCTTGATCAGCAGATCCGCCACCGTGTCGGCACGATCGGTAGAAAGCTGCAGGCTGACAATCGGCATCGCTTCATTGCTGTCGGCAAAACCGAACAACATCAGCTCCTTACCCTTATTTTGCGGCTGTGCCATGAACGATTTAAGTCGATTGACATCCCGCTGAGCCTTATTGTCCAGTGTAGGGGTTCCGGGCAAGAAACGGAAATTGAGTGACAGGCGTTGCGCCCCATTGATCAATGTCCGGTATTCATCAGGGGCCTCTGCATCGACAGAACTCTCACTGGCCATCAAATTCTGGGAGATGAAACCCACCTGCTCCGCAACCTTCTGTCCGGCACCAGAGACCGCAAAATTAACAAAGTTTTTGGCTAATGGTGAAGCCGTCACTTCAGGCAGGTAGAAAAAAAGACGGCGAGCGAGGACATAGTCCTCGGTAGAGATGGTAAAAGCATCAGGCATGATGGCGCGGGCCTCGCCGTCCGCAATTGCCAGAGATTTGCTCTTATCCACAAAGGGCAGACCGACAAAACCGATGCCCGCAGGATCCTGAGACACCATTTCGGAGATCACCGCGTGGGCGGCATCACGCCTTGCCCCAGCAACCAGAGTCGATTTCCCCAACACCAGGGATTTAAAGGTGTCATAGGTTCCTGAATTCTCATCCAGCGCATAGACATGGATTGAACCATCATTACCTCCGACCTCTGCCCAATTTTTCACCTCGCCGGCAAAAATCCGCCGCAAGCTTGCCTTGTCCAGTTTCGCCAGCGGGTTTTTCGGACTGACGATAACCGCGATCCCGTCCAGCCCGATCACATATTCGCAGGCGACCGTATCGCAACGACCAAATTTTTTCAGCGCACTGACCTCACTGGGCTTAATTGGACGAGAGGACATGCCGATATGAGCGATTTCACTCTCCAACGCCCTGAAACCTGTACTCGAGCCACGCGCATCAAGTCCGACACTCAGCGACTTGCCCGCACCATTAATTCCGGTGAACAGGTGCTCCATCTCCTGCCGCTTTTCGGTAATCTTGCTGTATCCCTGCTTTTGTAGCCATTTTTTCACCAGCGCCGGGGCCAGTTCCTCCCCCACGGTATCTGAACCGTAAATCTTGAGGTCCGCCTCAAACTGGGCGTATGAAACCCCACAAATAGCCCATAGCGTGATACCCAACAGATGCGACAAACGCATAATCACTCCCATTAAAATTGTTGTTTAAAATCGATAACATCGCTACGAGCACCCGCGGATGCTCGCAAATGTCACACTGTAAAAGCGAACGACTTATGTCATCGCACTCAAATTGTTACAAGTTTATGACAGATCGATGAAACATTTCACATCTTTGTTGTATTGACATGCCGGTAGAGAAAAGAGAGCATTAAACCAAACGGTTAAACCAAATGGTTGAACGAGATTGTGATGAAACCCACTGGAACACATGGAAAAGGAAATGCCGCCGAATCGATTATCGAAAGCATTGCCGAGGTCTTTGCCGAAAAGGGCTACGAAGGTGCCCGCGTCGATGAGCTGGCTGCAGCCGCGGGGGTGAACAAGGCCACCCTGTATTACCAGATCGGCGACAAAGAGGCGCTCTATCACGCGGTACTGGAACGGGTATTCCGCCACACCGCCGATCAGATAGAAGCCGCTATCGCTACCCGTGATGATTGTGAGGAGCAGATCAGGGAGTATGTTGGAGTATTTGCCCACACCGCCGGCAACCTGCGTTATGCCGCCCCGATTCTATTGCGGGAGGTCGCCTCGGGTGGCAGTAACCTCTCACATGGCGCCATAGATCAAATGGGGCGTATCCTCGGCGCACTGACCGGCAGCCTTGCCTGCGGTACACGGCAAGGGCGGTTCAGGCCGGTCAACAGCTTTATGGTTCACATGATGATTATCGGCAGTCTGAGTTTCTATGCCGCCAATGAACCGATCCGTCGTCGTATTGCCGAGCATCATCCCGATGTCTCCGAACCGAAATATTTCCCCAGCCATGAAGAGGCCGGTCATCAAATTGCCGACCTGATTCTGGCCGCGATCCGTTCGCCTGCAGTCAATAACTACAAGGAAAAACAATGAACAGCCGCTTTCGCCAGCGCATCGAACAGGCTTTCGAGTCCTTCGGTCACCTGATCTATCGCAACCACTGGAAAACCCTGCTCGCCATTTTTTTGCTCATTGTCGCTCTGGTAAGTCAGTTACCCAAGCTGACCCTCGATACCTCCACTGAAGGTTTCCTGCATGAAGAGGATCCCACTCTTCTCGACTACAACGCCTTCCGAGAACAGTTTGGCCGTGACGAGCTGATCCTGCTGACCATCAAGGCACCGACCGTCTTTGATAATGCCTTTCTCAAGAAACTCCGGCAGTTGCATCACGAACTACGCGACAACACCCCCTACCTGGACGACATCACCTCGCTGGTCAATGCTCGCGATACGCGTGGCTCTGAAGGAGAGCTGCTGGTGGAGGACTTGCTCGAACAGTGGCCGGAAAATACACAACAGCTTGAGGGACTCAAGGAACGCGCCCTGGCCAATCCGGTTTACCACAACATGCTTCTCTCTGAGGACGCCACCATCACCACCATCATCCTCAAGACCGATGTTTTTGTCAGCGAGCAAAGCGATGTTGATATCTTCGGCGGCTTCGAGGATATGGCCATTGACTCGGAACCACTATCCACTAACGGACCCAGCAAGCTCACCGACGCCCAAAACAGCGAGGTGGTGGAAAAGGTCCGTCACATCGCCGCCACATATGACAGCGAGGAGTTCCGCATCTATTTAGCGGGTCCCCCGGTGGTGACCGATGTGTTAAAAAAAGCGATGCAGGCAGACATGAAAAAATTCATGCTCCTGGCCTTTGCCGCCATCGCTCTGGTGCTTTTGCTTTTGTTCCGTCGCCTCTCCGGCGTGGTGCTGCCGCTGCTGACGGTACTGCTATCACTGCTCTCTACGCTAGGCCTGATGGGCGCTCTCGGCATCCCCTTCAAACTGCCGACCCAGATCCTGCCCTCCTTCCTGCTGGCCGTCGGTGTCGGCGCCTCAGTGCATCTGCTGTCAGTCTTCTTCCGTCACCTGCAGCAACTGCATGAAAATGGCGAGCAAGTGGAGAGCAGCCGCCACAAGGAGCGTGCCATCGTCCATGCTTTGGGCCACTCAGGGCTGGCCATCGTAATGACCTCACTAACCACGGCGGCCGGTCTCGCCTCCTTTGCTGGCGCCCAGATCGCGCCAGTCAGCGATCTGGGTATGGTCGCCGCCATGGGTGTGCTTATCGCCCTGGTCTACACCCTGGTGCTGACACCTGCACTGCTTTCAGTGCTCCCCCTCAAGGCCAAGAACGACACCCGAGCTCTCACTCGCCAGACACGCATGGATCGTTTGATGATCCGCATAGCCGATACCGCCACCGGGCATTCACGCGCTATTCTGGCCATTAGCACTCTGATTCTGCTCATCGGCATCGCCGGATTGAGCCAGGTGAGATTCTCACACAAACCCTTTGAGTGGCTGCCGAAAGAAGAACCTGCACGCCAGGCCACCGATTTTGTCGATCAGCATATGCGTGGTGCCAGCGTCATTGAGGTAGTCCTCGACAGCGGACGGACCAACGGCTTCCATGAACCGGGGATGATGCAGGGGCTTGATGCTATCGGCCGCGATATTTCCACCATTGAGCAAGGTGAACTGTTTGTTGGCAAAACTCTCTCCCTGGCCGATATCCTTAAAGAGATCAATAAGGCGCTGAACGAGAACCGCGACGATTTTTATACCATTCCTGACGACCGCCAACTCATCGCCCAGGAGATCCTGCTATTTGAAAACTCCGGCTCCGACGACCTGGAGGATTTCGTGGACTCCCAGTTCAGCAAGGCCCGCCTTACCATCAAAATGCCCTGGGCCGACGCCATACTTTACGATGATTTTCTTACTGAACTAGACAAACGCTTTGCGCAGACCTTTGGCAGCGATGTTGCTGTTACTTTCACCGGCATGAACACTCTGCTCGTCCGCACCATGAGCGCTACCATCTACTCCATGGCCCAGAGTTATCTCATCGCCGCGGTAATCATCACGGGAATGATGATCCTGCTCATCGGCAATATCCGCATCGGCCTAGTGAGCATGATCCCCAACCTGACCCCGATCATTCTCACCCTCGGTCTGATGGGCTGGTTCGGTCTACCACTGGACCTGTTCACCATGTTGATCGGCTCTATTGCCATCGGCCTGGCGGTGGATGACACCATCCACTTCATGCACAACTACCGTCGCTACCTCCACGACACCGGCAGCGTAATCGAGGCGGTGCGCAAGACCCTGCTCACCACCGGGCGGGCCATGGTGGTTACCACTGTAGTGCTCTCCATCGGCTTTTTCCTATACATTGGCGCCAATCTCAGCAACATCGTGAACTTTGGCCTGCTCACCGGCTTTGCCATCATCATGGCGCTGCTGGCCGACCTGTTCCTCGCCCCGGCGCTGATGACTGAGATGCACCGCAGTCATCTCATTGCCGACGACAGTGATTACTAAAACCTTTCAACGCAAAGGCGCAGAGGGCGCAAAGTATTCAATGCTGAATGGCCAATTTTGCTTTCTCATTTCTTTGCGGGTTTTGCGCACCTTAGCGCACTTTGCGTTAACGCTTTTCAGGAGTGAACACGATGAAAACGATGAAATATGTACTGGCTATGACGATCGCCCTGCTTGCCGCACAGTCGGCCTTCGCCGCAATGAGCGCGCACGAGATTATGCAGGCGGTGGATGATCGCGACGACGGTGATAACCGTGTCTCCGACATGAAGATGGTGCTCATTGATAAAAACGGCAGCCAGCGGGTTCGCACCATCCGCAGCTACGAGAAGGACAAGGGCGAGGATAGCCAGCGCATCATGTTCTTCCTCTCACCGGCGGATGTAAAAGACACGGCATTTCTCACCTATGACTACGATGCCTACGAGAAAGATGACGATCAGTGGCTCTACCTGCCGGCGCTGCGCAAGACCAAGCGCATCGCCTCTTCCGACAAGAGTGGCAGCTTCATGGGCTCGGACTTCAACTACTCCGACATGACACGCAAGAACCTCGACGCCTACGACTTCAAGCTTCTCAAGGAAGACGAGGTGCGCGGCACGAAGGTGTGGCTCATCGAGGCGTTGCCGAAAACCCGCAAAGAGATCGAGGAGAGCGGCTACACCAAGTCTATCGCCTTTGTCCGCCAGGACAACTTCGTGCTGGTGCGTGCGGTGCACTGGGTCAATGAGGGCAACCGGCTGAAATATCTGGACGTCAGTCGCCTGGAGCAAATTGACGGTATCTGGACCGTGCTTGAGATGAGCATGACCACCAAGAAGGGGCAGGCCACGCTGCACAAGACCGAGATCAGCTTCGATAACGTCAAGTACAACCAGGATTTGAGCGAACAAATGTTCACCATCCGTCGTTTGGAAAAGGGCTTGTAATGCGACGGAAAAGCCACGTTTTACTACTTGGCCTTGGACTTGTCGCCAGTCACGTTTCTGCCGTCCAGGAGTCTGAACTCAACAGCGTGTTGCAAGGATTTGACGAGCCCGCCGCCAGCGCGGCAAGCGCCGACGGGGCGTCGTCCCTCGATGCCATACTCGGCGGGTTTGAGGAGAGCGCGGCCACCACCCAGGAAGAGGACGCCGTGATCGACACGGGACAAAAAGCTTGGCAACTGGGCGGTGCGTTCACTCTGGGTGCGGCCTACAACTATGCCCACGATGCACCCCTCCCCGGTGAGACCGATTACCGGGGACTCTCCCGTCTGCGCGGCAAGCTCAATCTGGAGCTCGATGCCGACCTTCCCCGCAACTGGCGCGCCCATATTGCAGGCCATGGCTTTTACGATGCCGCCTACACCATCAATGACCGTAACGGGTACACCGAGGAGGTGCTGGACGACTACGAGAGTGAAGTGGAGCTCGGCGAGGCGTGGTTGCAGGGGCGACTGAACCGCCGGACCGATCTCAAACTCGGCCGGCAGATCGTGGTCTGGGGCAAATCCGACAACATCCGCATTACCGACATCCTCAATCCGCTAGACAATCGCGAACCCGGCATGGTGGATATCGAAGACCTGCGCCTGCCACTGACCATGGCACGTTTCGATTACTATGTCGGAGACTGGAGCCTAACCGCCATGGCGATCCCCGAGATCCGTTTCAACAAGTCCCCCCCCTTCGGTTCGGAGTTCTACCCGGATACGTCGCCGCTTCCAGTTGAGCAGGTTCCCGATGATGGCGCTAACAACGCCGAGTACGCCCTGGCGGCCAACGGCATCTTTTCCGGCTGGGACCTGTCGCTCTACTGGGCGCAGCACTTCGATGACAACGTGCACCTTGTTATCAATGACGGGACACCACTGCTGCAGCACCATCGCCTGACCATGGCCGGACTTGCTACCAATATCGCCACCGGCAACTGGCTACTCAAGGGAGAGGCAGCCCACTTCAGCGGCCTGGCTTATACCTCGTTATCCGGCAAATCACTGAGCCGCACCGACACTCTGCTGGGGATCGAATACGCTGGATTCAGGGACACCACGCTGTCACTGGAGATCGCCAACCGCCACCTCCATGACTATGAACCGCTACTGACCAACGAAGGCATCATGGAAGATGAATGGCAAACGGCGCTGCGTTACCAGGGAGACTTTATGAATGCGCGGCTACACCTGCTGGCACTGGTGACGGCCTTTGGCGAAGACTTCAGTAAGGGCGGTTTTGGCCGCTACTCCGTAGCATACGATCTGGCTGATGCACTTACGCTCACCAGCGGGATTGTCAGCTATGCAGAGGGAAGCAAAGTGCCGTTCAACCGCATCGACGACAATGACCGGTTGTTTCTGGATCTGAAATACAGTTTCTAACAACAGGCCCCGCAGGTCCTGTCACGACTAACGCTGAGCGTGAGAATAGAGTCTTACGAGGGACAGCTGCACCTTGTCTAACTGGAAGCGAAGCTCCTTGAGATTATTGAGCGCACTATTTTTCCACCATGGAGCACATTGTTCAGAATATCCCCCGCCTTGAGATGAAAAGCAGCATGAACCTGACGTAGCTCCTCATAGTCAGGGCTCTCACCAAATTTATTCTTCGCTGTGCCTTGCAGACACTTGCCCAGTGTGTACTCGCAAGCCGAGGCCACCGTCGCCACATCAAGATCCTCATCATTGCTACCGCTCAGCTTATCCTCCAGGCGTTTTGTCTAGGGCATACCATGGGACTGAAGATTATGGCGGAAGTGATCGAGCAGGCGGAACAGGGCGACATGCTACGCCAGTTCGGTTGTGAGTACGCCCAGGGTTACCACCACCGTCACCCATTGCCAGCGCAAGAGTTCGAACGCTACATGGAAATAGCAACGGCGGAAAATAATAACCGCACAACTGAGCTGCACCAAGGTGAATAGCCTCAGCGCTGTCGTCGCAGCTCAAGGCGACGCACAAACTCTGCCATGATGAGGCGGTACAGGTCTTCCTTGAGCGTGACATCCTCTACGCCGGAATCGATATTGGGATTGTCGTTGATCTCGATAACATAGACCCCATCAGCGCTCTGCTTGAGGTCCACGCCGTAGAGACCATCGCCAATGAGATTGGCTGCACGCAGCGCCACCTCAACCACCTCGGCAGGCGCCGCTTCAACAGCCATGGTGCGAAAGCCCCCTTCGGTGAAGCCCCCCTTGTCATCGTAATGCACGATCTGCCAGTGCTTTTTCGACATAAAATATTGACTGACATAGAGCGGTTTGCGATTGAGAATCCCGACCCGCCAGTCGAATTCGGTATAGAGAAACTCCTGCGCCAGGATTAGCTCCGACTCCTTGAACAGTCGCCGCGTTACCTCGCGCATCTGCACCGCATTTTCGACCTTGAAGACCCCTTGGGAGAAGGCGCCGTCCGGTACTTTAAGTACCATCGGGTAACCGATGATCTTCTCCGCGGACCTGATCTCACTCTTTCCAACAATGACCGTTTTCGGTGTCGACACCTTATTAGCACGTAACAGCTCAGCCAGATAAACCTTGTTGGTGCACAACAAAATCGACCTGGGATCGTCGATCACGACCATCCCTTCGCTCTCGGCCCTTTTCGCAAAACGATAGGTATAGTGATCGATGCGAGTGGTGTCACGGATGAACAGGGCATCGTATTCTGCCAAACGTACATAATCGCGTTTCCCGATCAGCTCCACATCCACGCCCAGCGCCCGTCCGGCCCTGATGAACTGATTGAGTGCACGGGTGTTCGAGGGGGGTTGTGCATCGTTGGGGTCATGCAAGATGGCGATATCGTAACGTGAGGAGGAACGACCTTTTGGAGCACGCCAGCGCTTTTTTTGATAGTGCTGAAAGGCATCGACAAAATCCTCATCTTTGCTCGCCGAAAAGCGGGACAGAACCAACGATTTGATCGCACTGATGCGCCACTTCCCCTGCCGGTGAAAGCTGACCCGCAGAAGGGGGCAAGGAAAGACCTCAAAAATCTGCCTGGCCAGACTGGCGAGCGCATCGTTGTGGCAGCGCCCGAACAGCACATCGATATCAAACATCTCATCGCCGTCATTATGCGGATGCTTCCTGAATGCCTTCTGGATCTGTGTGTCCAAATTTTCGGTATCCAGTGAATACATCGACTTGCGACTCAGGTCGAGCATGGTCTTGACCGAAGGCAGCGCACGATGCCCCCTTGCCTCGGCCAACAGCGAGCAGTAATAGCCGACACTAAGATAACGGTAACTCCGGCACAGGTTGATCACCTGAACATTTTTCAGTTTGAAATAATCCTGACCGGTGAGGTAGTCATCAACATGCACCACCTCCGCGGCGATACCTTCAAAGGTCCAGTCCGACAGATTCTCCACCACCACAATTTGCGTTGTCACTTCTTTACTCCATCGCGGCATGACACAATCAGGGCAGCACGCAGAGCACTCTTTCCGTAACGCGCCATGCGCTCGAAGTCTTTCTGCAAAATAGGCATATTCATGCAATCGGTAACGCGCTTCCCCTTTTCCGTGTCGACATAAGGGTCGTGCACATAGATGTAACGCTCGTCAAAACCGGTCACAACTACCCAGTGGGGGAACTTCTCCTTATAGATACGGTAGGAGCTGATCAACACGACAGGAATAGCTCCCTGCTCGACGGCTCTGCGCATCTCCTCCAATGTGAGCTGGCGATAATGCACCGGGATATGAGCCTCAATCATTTCTTTCTCGAACTGCTCATGCACCAGCTCCATAACCTCTTTTTTTTCATCACTGCGTACCGAGTCGATAAACAGTGCTCCCTCCTCGCTCAGGTAAAGTTCAACATCGAAACCGCGGTGCCAGGCAGCAAGCGCCATCCCGTGCGGCCCACACCCCCCGTGACCGGATGTCATGAAGACCGTGGTCGACTCACGCCACAACTGAATCTCCTGCGCACGGGCAAAGGGAACGGACTCATCGAGCGCGTGCATCGCCATCAGCAATGAGGCCGGGCCACAGGTAAAGTCGAGGGTCTGGTGGTAATAGGGCACACGCACCAGTTCCGGCTCAAGGTGCGGCACCAGCTCCTTTTCAAAGCGCAGCGCCTCCATGTGATCTTCGTAATAGTCCTTGTAACTACCAAACTCACGGTAACCGAGCTGCCGAAACAGCCTCAGGGAGGCGTGATTGTCTCGCCTGACTTCCAGCCGCATCAACACACACTCGGCCTCCAGCGCCGCCTGTTCTGCGGCAAGCACCAGTTCCCGGCCTATTCCTTTGCCCTTCCAGGCCCCATCGACGGCGATGGAGTAAAGTCGCGCCAGCGAGGTTCCCGCGTTAAACAATACCGTGGCATAGCCCGCGATAACACCCTCTTCATCGGCAACGAGCGTGACGGCATGTGCCTTGGTCAACAGATGACGGAAACTGCGCCGGGACAGCCGATCCGTATCAAAGCCGCGGCTCTCCAACGCCACTAGAGTATTGATGTCCTGCAGTTCAGCCTTGCGAATCATGTCGGTACGCCTCCCCCGGGACGGAGTGTGAACGCGCGAAATGTAGCACCGGAAGACCCTGTTCGCTACCGATATTTCCAAGGCTTGCCGGGCATCTCGGGAAAGTCCAAAATTCAAGGCATGAACACGCGTATCCCCTCACTTATGGACATGCTTTCCGACCTCATCGCCGCCCCGTCGATGAGCAGTGTCAGCCCTGAATTCGATACATCCAATCGCGAGGTGATCGAACGGCTTGCCGACTGGCTGGAACAGCTCGGTTTCGCGGTTGAAATCCTGCCCTTACCGAGCCAGCCGCACAAGGCCAACCTCATCGCCACTCTCGGCAGTGGCCCTGGCGGACTGGTGCTAGCAGGGCATACCGATACCGTGCCCTACGATGAGGGGCGCTGGAACCACGATCCATTCCACCTGACCGAACAGAACAACCGGCTCTACGGACTCGGCACCTCTGACATGAAGGGCTTTTTTGCGCTGGCTCTCGAGGCCGCACGTGACTTACGTGCCGAACAACTCACAGAACCGCTCATCATTCTCGCCACCGCCGATGAGGAGAGCTCCATGGACGGTGCGCTGGCACTGGTAAAGTTAGGAAGACCGAAGGCTCGTTATGCGGTGATTGGTGAGCCGACAGGGATGCGACCGGTCAATGCCCACAAAGGGATCATGATGGAGGCAGTTCGCCTGACCGGTCGCTCTGGTCATTCCAGTGATCCCTCTCTGGGCGTCAGTGCTTTGGAGGGTATGCATCGGGTAATCGGTGATCTGCTTGCGTGGCGTGAAGAGCTGCAGGCCAGTCACCGTGATCCACGGTTCACGGTTCCATTCCCGACGCTCAACCTGGGGCACATCCACGGTGGCGACAACCCCAACCGCATTTGCGGCGCCTGTGAACTGCACTTCGATCTGCGTCCCGTCCCGGGAATGGAACTCGACGCGTTACGTGCCACCCTTAACGAGCGGCTTCACCGGCTTCTCGGGGAGAGTCCTCTCGGCTGGGAGGTCAGCCCCCTGTTCCGCGGCACACCGCCAATGCACACACCGACAACCTCGGCAATCGTACAGGCGGCGGAAAAACTCACTGGCCACGACAGCGAAGCGGTCGCCTTCTGCACCGAAGGGCCTTATCTGACCGAGCTCGGGATAGAGACCCTAATCCTGGGACCTGGCGATATCGCTCAGGCCCACCAACCCGATGAGTACCTCCCCCTGGATCGCCTGCAACCCACCGTTGAACTGCTGAAACAGCTCATCACCAGGTTCTGTCTCCAGGAGCCGTTTTTACGACGTTAGCACTCTGACACTCACACGCTCTATCAGATGCGCCGACCGACTTTTTCCCGGCATTGCTTGCCACAGCGGCAGCAGCAACGGAAAATAACCCATTCCACTCAAACAGACACTGACGAAAACATGGACCCGAGCCTCGATCAACAGACCTTCGTTCGCTGGTTTCGCGACTCTTCACCCTATATCAACGCTTTTCGCGGCCGCACCTTCGTAGTCGCCTTCGGCGGTGAGGTGATTGCCGAGGAGCAGTTCGCCAACCTGGTACACGACATCGCGCTGCTCAACAGCCTCGGCGTCCGTCTGGTGCTGGTCCATGGCGCGCGCCCGCAGATCGAGCAACGGCTCAACGAGCGCGGCATCAAAATGCAATACGTCAACGGTCTGCGCGTTACCGACGCGTCTGCCCTGGCTTGCGTCAAGGATGCCGCCGGCAGCGTGCGGGTCGAGATCGAAGCCCTGCTCTCCATGGGGCTGGCCAACTCTCCCATGGCCGGCGCCGATATTCATGTAGCCTCGGGAAATTTCGTCACCGCCCAACCGCTGGGTGTACGCGAAGGGGTCGACTACCTGCATACCGGTGAGGTCAGGCGCATCGACAATGAAGCGATTCACCGGCAACTTGCCGATGGCGCCATGGTGCTGCTCTCACCCATTGGCTACTCACCGACCGGGGAGGTATTCAATCTCAGTGCCGAGGATGTGGCTACAGCCGCCGCGGTCCATCTCAAAGCCGATAAATTGATCTACCTCATCGACGGTAACGGTCTGGAACTTGACGATGGGACTCTGGTGCGCGAACTCGACCTCAACGAAGCGGAGAGCTACCGGGAAGAGAAAGAGGCACTGCCAGAATCGATCGGCAAGAGCCTTTTCAGCGCGATCCATGCCTGCAAAAACGGCGTTAGCCGCGCCCACTTAATCAGCCGCCATGTGGATGGCTCATTGCTGATGGAGTTGTTCACCCGTGACGGCATTGGCACCCTCATCAGTGGGGAGACCTATGAGGATATCCGCCAGGCGACGATCAGGGATGTCGGGGGGATTATCGAACTTATCGCACCGCTGGAACAGGAGGGCGTACTGGTAAGGCGTGAGCGCGAACGACTGGAAATGGAGATCGACTACTTCACCGTTGTCGAACGCGACGGCATGGCCATCGCCTGTGCCGCTCTCTACCCCTTCAGTGAAGATCACTGCGGCGAATTGGCCTGTCTGGCGGTTCATCAGGACTATCGCAATCAGGGACGCGGTGATGATCTGCTTGAGTACATTGAGCGTCAGGCCAAGGGCCTGGGTATCGACAAGTTGTTCGTACTCACTACCCGCACCGCCCACTGGTTCCAGGAACGCGGCTTCAAGGCTGCCTCGCTTGATGATCTACCGATGGCTCGAAAAGAGCTCTATAACTATCAGCGCCGCTCCAAAGTGTTTATAAAGTCACTTTGATTTCAGTAACCATTGCAGGTTAATTACAGCAATACTTTTTTGTGACAGGAATAACACTAGTGGCACAAAAAGATCACCCGACAAATCGGGTCCGCCCACCTCTAAAGTGGGCAGGAAGCAAATTCCAGATCCTCGACACCATTCGCAAATACCTTCCGAGCGGCAACCGGCTTATTGAGCCATTTGTCGGTTCTGGAGCCGTATTTGTCAACACCCGCTTCGATCACTATCTGCTTAATGATATTAACCACGATCTGATTGATTTTTACCGCCGACTCCAGACGGATGGTGAAGATTTCATTACTTACGCACGTGGTTTTTTTCAAGCCAAAAACAATACGGAAAAGGCCTACTATCGCCTGCGCGACACCTTTAACGCCAGTATTGATCTCCGTTTAAAAGCCGCGCTATTTCTCTACCTCAACAGGTTTGGTTACAACGGCCTCTGCCGCTACAACTCGAAAGGCAAAAGTAATGTGCCATTCGGGCGCTACAAAAAACCTTATTTCCCGCAAAAAGAGCTTGAGCTGTTTATCGAAAAATCACGTGGCGCTGTTTTTACCTGTGAAGATTTTTCAAGCGTCATGCGCCAGGCACAAACCGGCGACATCATTTATTGCGATCCGCCATACGTACCGTTATCGACTACCGCCAACTTCACCTCCTATTCCGGTAACGGTTTCGCCGAGGCAGAACAGATTCGCCTCGCCGAGCTTGCCGAGGAGATATCGAGCCAGGGGATCACGGTGCTGATCTCCAACCACGACACCCCGTTCACTCGGGAGATCTACGGGCAAGCCCGCAAGCATCGTATCGATGTCAGACGGATGATCAGTTGCAATGGCAGCCGGCGTGGACTGGCCAAAGAGATTTTGGCGGTATACCAGGGTAACAAAAACTAAGGTTAAGCTGCCTGGTTCGTGGAGGATGTGCAGCTAACATAACCGTCGGCTCCGGGTGGCAACCTACTTTCCTGCGCGCACCAACCCGCCCAGCCCCGCTTTTTCCAACGCGCTTTGCAGGGTTCGGCGAATGCTCTGCGGATCTTCCATCTCCAGTATCTTTTTCGCCAGCGCCTTGGCACGACGCCGTGAGAAGCTTCGGATCACCCATTTGATGCGCAGCAGACTGGAGGCACTCATACTCAGTGAGTTAATGCCCAGGCCCAATAACAGCAACGCCGCCGCAGGATCCCCGGCCATCTCTCCACAGACACTGACCGGGATACGGTGCTTTTTCGCCCCTTCGACCACCAAGCGCAAAGCGTGTACCACCGCCGGATGAAGCGAGTCATACAGCCCTGCTACCCTAGCGTTGTTTCGATCTACCGCTAGCAGGTATTGGGTCAAGTCATTACTGCCAACGGAGATAAAATCCACGCGTTTGGCCAGCGGTTCGATCTGGTAGATAACCGAAGGCACCTCGACCATCGCGCCGACCTTGGGCAGGGTGACTGGCACTCCCTCCTCTAGCAACTCGTGATAGGCACGCTGAATCAGGGAAACGGCCTCATCCACCTCGGAGAGCGTACTGATCATCGGCAACAACAGCTGCAGGTTATCCAGGCCGACACTCGCCCTCAGCATAGCGCGGATCTGCACCAGGAAGATTTCCGGGTGATCGAGGGTGATACGAATACCGCGCCAGCCAAGGAAAGGGTTGTCCTCATTGATAGGAAAATAGGGTAGCGCCTTGTCACCACCGACATCGAGTGTGCGCATGGTCACCTGCCGTGGTGAGAAGGCCTCCAACACCTGACGGTACACCTGGTGCTGCTCCTCCTCACCAGGAAAACGCTCGCGAATCATGAAAGGGAATTCGGTCCGGTAGAGACCCACTCCCTCGGCCCCGCTCTCAATGGAAGGGCGAATATCAGAGAGCAGCCCGGTGTTCGCATACAGCGGTATGTGCACCCCATCCTCGGTTTCCGATGCCAGTGCACGCAGCTCCTGCAACTCGTTGGAGAGCTCTTGCTCCTCCTTCTTCAGCCGCTTGTATTCACGCTTGATGCCGCTTGGAGCGTTGACATAGATCCGTCCTGAATACCCATCAACGATGATGTCCATCTCATCGACCCTGGCCACCGGCAGATCATCCACCCCCAGCACGGCAGGGATACCCAGGGCACGAGCAAGGATCGCGGTATGCGAGGTGCTCGAACCGCGCACGGAAACCACCCCGGCAAGGCGTTTTGATGGCACCTCAGCCAGCATAGAAGCGGTGATTTCTTCCCCTACAAGTACCGTGTTACGCGGAAATTTCTCTCCCTTGCCCGGTTTTGTTTTCTGCTGTAGCTGCTGCAGAACACGGCGACTGAGATCGCGCACGTCCTCTGCCCGCTCACGCAGATAGGCATCATCCATCTCATCGAAGATGCGAATGTGCTCGGTGGCTACCTTACGCAGCGCCCCCGGTGCCCAGTTGCCCTCACGGATACTCTCGAGCACCCCGCCGATAAGGCTGTCGCTATCGAGCATCAGCAGGTAGGCATCAAACAGGGCGCTGTCGCCGTTGGGCAGCACATCGCTGATGTTATCCACCATCGTGCTCACTTCCCGCTTGACGGTATTGACTGCGCTGAGAAAGCGATCCTGCTCGGCGGCAACGTCCTCCACCGGACGATCGGGAATGCTGTCGATATCCGCGTGGGGATGGACAACCACCGCCCGACCGATGGCCACACCTGGGGCGCCGGGCATACCCTTGAGTGGATAACCGTCAAGGCGGCGTTGACTCTGCAGGCCATCGATCCCGCCACTGGCTTCTGCATGAGCGATAGCTCCAGCCAGCTGCGCAGCAATAGTGACCAGCAGGGTGACCATATCCTCGTCATAACGGTATTCGGTGTGTTGCTGTAACACTAGTACGCCGAGCACTTGGCGATGATGAATGATTGGAACACCGAGGAAAGCGTGATACCACTCCTCTCCGGTTTCGGAGAAGTAGCGGTAACGGGGATGGTCCGGGGCATTATCCAGATTAACTGGCTCGGCGCGTTGAGCCACCAGTCCGACGAGGCCTTCGTCAAATTTCAATCGCACGAAGCCGATAGACTCGGGAAGCAGGCCATCACTGGCCATCAGTACAAGCTCACCGGTTTCCTGGTCAACCAGATAGACGGAACAGACGTCAACCAACAGGGCCGATTTCACCCGCTCGACAATTATCGTTAGAGCCTGATCAAGGTTACGGGCGGCGTTCACCTCCTGGATAATGCTGCGCAAAATATCAAGCATGCAAGTTCCCTTGCCATTTTCAGCAATGATGAAAAAAGATAAAAGTCACTAGCCGGTCCCCACAGAGGGAACGGCTCAGGTAACGTCGTTTTCGAGCTGGATGTAGTATTCCATTGGTTGAAGAAACGGATTATTTTCTCTTCGCCTCCGCTTAATCCGCAACCAAAATTGCACCCGCCAGCCTGTGCCGGCTCTCACTGTAGCGTTCCTGGTACTGTGGACCACAAAAATAAGGATCAGGAGTGACGGCTATTATAATATGTAGACCGACTGTTAAGGCGCGGACGGCGTCTGCCCCGGTCAGGGAACAACAACTGTTCCAGTTCCTGTAAGGCCTTTTCGTAAACACGGCGCTTGAAGAACACGATCTCCTGTACCGGCAGCCAGTAATCCACCCAGCGCCACTCCTCAAACTCCGGCTTCTTACTCAGATCCAGGCGCACCATCTCTTCATCAGCCACCAGGCGCAGCATATACCATCGCTGCTTCTGTCCGATACAGACCGGTTTGCTATGGAAACGGATAAAGCGCTTGGGGAGCCGGTAACGGAGCCAGCCCTGGGTACGGCCGATGATCTCCACGTGTTGCGGCTCCAGACCGACCTCTTCATGAAGTTCGCGATAAAGGGCCTCTTCCGGGCTTTCATTGTGCTTGATCCCTCCCTGCGGAAACTGCCAGGAATCCTGTCCCAGGCGGCGCGCCCACAAAAGTCGCCCCTCCCGATTACACAGGATGATCCCGACATTCGCACGGAAACCTTGGGAATCAATCACTTACGTTTTTACCTCTATTTATTAATAGATGATTCTTCCATAGAATCAACACTATGGGCAAATCCTCGCCATCACAATATAGAGACCGAGTTCCGCCTCTTTGAGTTCCAGGGCGCGAGCAGTATCATGGATCCTTTTCACGGCGTGCGGGAGAATTCACCTTGAGCCTGGCAATTTTTGATCTCGACAATACACTGCTCGGCGGCGACAGCGACTACCTGTGGGGCCGCTTTCTGGTAGAGCAAGGCATCGTGGACGCGGTGCGATATGAGCGTGAAAACCAACGCTATTACGAAGAATACAAGGCCGGGCAGCTCGATATCTACGAATTTTTACGCTTCAGCCTTGCCCCCCTGGCCGAACATGACCTGAAAACCCTCAACGCCTGGCATCAGCGCTTCATGGAGGAAAAAATCCGCCCCATCATGCTACCCAAAGCCAGAGAGCTGCTGGCCAGACACCGGGAACAGGGCGACTATCTGCTTATCATCACCGCCACAAACCGTTTTGTCACGGCCCCTATCGCCGAGGAACTGGGGGTGGATGACATGCTCGCAACTGAACCCGAAATGGTAAATGGCTGCTATACCGGTGATATCTCTGATATTCCCTGCTTCCAACAGGGTAAGGTCACCCGACTGGAAAGGTGGCTTGCCGAGACCGGCATGAATCTGGAAGGAGGCTGGTTCTACAGCGATTCCCACAACGATCTGCCGCTACTGGAGCTGGTAGCACACCCGGTAGCAGTGGATGCGGATGAGACACTCAGCGACCATGCCAGCCAGAAGGGCTGGCCGCAAATCAGTCTGCGAGATGAAACAGTGACGAGAGTCGAGGCATGAGAGACGAGGAAAAGCCCTTGCCAGTCTCACACCCAGATTGTGGCTGTGCGCTCCGGGCACGCCTCCCCTCGTCTTTCGCCTCTCGTCTCTCGAATCTGATTCCATGATGCGCCCGCTGCCCCTTCTCACCCTGCTGGTTCTGGCTGCGCTCTGCGCTCTGCTGGCGGCCCTGCTTCTTGGCAGTGTCAGCCTGAGCCCAGCAGAGCTATGGCGCGTGCTGAGTGGCGATGAATCCGGAGTGGTCAGCAACATCATTATCGAACTGCGCCTGCCGCGAGCCCTCGCCGCCTTTGCCGTCGGCGGTATGCTGGCATTGGCAGGCACCCAGATGCAGGTGCTCTTAGGCAATCCGTTAGCCGATCCCTATATCCTAGGCATCTCTGGTGGGGCAGCCGTCGGTGCCCTACTGGCCATGCTTCTCGGTGCAGCCGCCTTCGGCATCACAAGCAGTGCGTTGACAGGCGCCCTTGCCTCCATGTTGCTGGTGTTTGGCCTGGCCCATGGTAGCGGTGCCTGGTCGCCCACCCGGCTGCTCCTCACCGGTGTAGTGGTCGCCGCCGGCTGGGGTGCCCTTATCAGTTTCCTGCTGGTTATGGCACCGCAACAAAACCTGCCGGGCATGCTGTTCTGGCTGATGGGTGATCTGGCACATGCCGATCGTGCCCTGCCCGGCCTGCTGCTACTGATCTTCGGCCTGCTCATCACCCTTCCCCGGGCACGCAGCCTCAATCTGCTGGCCCGTGGTGAGCAGCAGGCGGCCGTACTTGGAGTGGAGGTTAAACCATTAAGGCTACAACTCTATCTAACCGCTTCCCTACTGACTGCCGCGGCGGTCACACTAGGCGGCAGCATCGGCTTTGTCGGACTGGTTGTGCCGCACATGCTGAGGCTATTCGCAGGCAGTGACCACCGCCTGCTCCTACCCGCCTCGGTACTGGGCGGGGGGATTTTGCTGCTGCTGGCCGATACCCTGGCACGCACCCTGATCGCACCGCAGCAACTGCCGGTAGGCGTTCTCACAGCCATGCTCGGCGTCCCCCTGTTTCTCTATCTGCTACAACGGAGCTACCGCTGATGACACGGCTTAGTGCGACACAGTTGGCTTGCCGCTTAGGAAACCGGACGCTGTGGCAGGAGCTTGATCTGAAAGTCGTTCAAGGTGAGTGCTGGGGAGTGTTAGGCGGCAACGGCAGCGGCAAGACGACCCTTCTCCATGCCCTCGTTGGACTGCAAGCCCCATCCACCGGAGAGGTACACCTCGATGGCAAGGCGCTCTCTTCATTGTCCCGCGGGGAAATTGCCCGACGACTTGGCCTGTTACTGCAGGACAGCCACGATGCTTTCCCGTCGAATGTATGGGAGAGTGTGCTGAGTGGACGCCATCCTCACCTCGGGCACTGGCAGCAGGAGACGGAGAACGACCATGCACTGGCTCGCAACGCGCTGGCCCTGATGGACCTTGCCGGGCTGGAATCGCGTCCGGTGCAGAGCCTCTCCGGTGGCGAGCGGCGCCGTCTGGCCATCGCCACGCTGTTGACCCAGGACCCGGCCATTCTGTTGCTCGACGAACCGCTCAACCATCTGGATATGCGCCACCAGCACGGCTTGCTGCAGTTGCTGCAAACACTCTGCAGGAAGGATGGCAAGGCGGTGGTCATGGTGTTGCATGATCCGAATCAGGCGTTGCGTTATTGCGATCAGGTGCTGTTACTGGAGGAGGACGGTGCCTGGAGTACCGGGCGAAGTGAAGAGTTACTTACGATAGAGCGGTTAAGCCGCCTGTATGGGTGCGCCATTTCCGAGATTGAGCAAAACGGAAAGCGGTGCTTTTTGCCCGGTTAGGAATCAGAGAGCAGTTCGTCATCGCCATCGATCCAGCGCACCAGCTTGTCCCACTGGGCCCGATCATGACGAACCATATGCGCCTCCCACTCGGAGACACCCAAACCCTGTTCAGAAGACTGCACATAGTTCTGTGTATCGCGCAAATAGGCGATAAAGGGGATATTCAGCGAATCAAGAAAACGCTGCAGGGAGTAGTAAACCTTGGTGTTCTTGCGCACGCGATTGGCTATCACCCCGACGCGAATGGCGCGTGCACGTACCTTAGCCACAAGCAACAAATCCTTGATAAAGTGAGAGGCGGCATGGATATCAATCGGTGAAGGCAGCACGGGAATGATGATGGTATCGGCTTCGCGCACCAGATCGATAAGCGGCATGCCGTGGATCCCTGCCGGCGCGTCCAGGATCAGCCGCTCGGTCTCGGCCGGCAGGCGTAGTTGCCAGGTACGGGTCATACCCGAGGTCGGTTTACGAAATGCTGCCACCCCATGAATCGGAAAATGCTCTTCCGAGCGACTAGCCAGCCACTGCATGCTCGAGCCCTGCGGGTCGTAATCAAGGAGAGCCGCAGAGCGCGCGTGGGCCGCATAATAGCTGGCCAGATTGGTTGCGATAGTTGTCTTGCCACAGCCTCCCTTGGCATTGACGACCAACACCCGGCGGATACGCTGTGACATGGCGAGACCCGGCACCACCATCCCGTTGGTGACCTTTTCAATGCGGTCGGATTGCTCTGTCTTGTTCGGTTGCACGACGCTTCCCTGTTAACGTTGGGAGATTTCTCCTGTACCACCCCTTAGCGCAAGCCACCAGGATGTAACGAGAAAGTATACATAAAATACAGACAGTTATACACCTGCTCTAAAGTGATACCTGAAGAGTAGCGTACAACCCGGCAAATGCAAGACAGCCTGTTCGTTACTGCAAGTGAAATCTGAGGCCATGGCTATGCATCTGTCACACTTTCATGCCGGATGACATTTGCAGCAAAATCTCTATACTGCTCTACCTTACTAATGAAGCATCTCCCTAAATAGTAGCCGGATCTCAAGCGGCATCAAGGCAGCAATAGAACCTCAATCGCATGATTCTGAATTCCCACCTGAGACATCTTGTACTGTTCTGCTCACCCTTCCTGTCCTTTGCCGCCCCCGCGGTCGAAACACCCACTGATGAACAGCAGGAGCTGGCCCAATTGCTGGCTCTGCTTGAAGAACAGACTACCATCGCCACAAAAACGCGGCTTAATGCCGATTATGTCCCTGGTATGGTCACGGTCCTGCAGGGGGGGGAACTCCGGGATAGCGGCGCCCGTAACGTGTGGGAGGCGCTGGCATACGTTCCGGGAGTCGAACTGGCCATCGAAGAGACGGGCAGAAAGCAGGTTGTGGTGCGGGGCATCGGTCGGACCTACGCTTCGGGCAATGTGAAAATCCTGCTCAACGGGGTCGCCATGAATTCGGCACAGCTGGCCTACGCTCCCCCGGTCCTCAGTTTGCCCATTGAACAGGTGGAACGTATTGAGGTCATTCGTGGCCCGGGTTCCGCCATCCACGGAGAGTTCGCCTACACCGGCGTGATTAACATCATGACCCGCCAGAGTGGGAGTCACCTCTATGCCCGGGCGGCGGACAACGCCTTTCGTGGCGGCGGCGCTCACCTTAACCACCGCAACAAAGAGGGAAGCTTCACCTTTGATCTCAACCTTGCCGGCTGGCAAGGGGATGGGGCTGATGTCACCGCCGGCAACGACACGCTCTATTTTGAGAGTGGCTGCGGCCTCAGCGCCCTGGACCCTTGCGCCGACTACTCCAATGCCCCCGGCCCGAGCAATGAAGTCGAAGAGGGCCGCACTGTACTTCTCAGCAGCCGTTACCGCGACTTCACCCTGCTGGCGCAGTGGCTGCAGGACGGGTACGGTGATCACTTCGGCATCAATGAGTATCTCCCCCCTGATGAGAAACGCATTGTTACCCGTAATACGCAGCAAATCCTGGAGCTGCGCCAGGAATTCCGGCCCACGAACAGGATGAAAGGCGAACTCTCGATCGGCTGGCAGGAGAATCGTGAACGCAAGGATGACCTGTTCATCGGCAACGTGGGTGTCACTGACGCAGATTGCAATAACGATCCGGATATTGTTTGTGGAACCGGTGATGCGCCCTACGTGGTCGACTCCCGCTACCGGGAGAGGCGTGTGGATGGCGGGGCAGATCTTTACCTCAATGCCAATGAACACCACCATCTGCTGCTTGCCTACGACATCGCCTGGATAAAGACGCTCGAGTTTGAACAAAGCTGGGGGCAACAGGGCGACCCAATGACCCCCTTCAGCGGCACCATCAGCGAAGGGATGAGCCGTCACATCAATAGCCTTACAATGCAGGACGAATTTCGCGCCAACGACACCCTCACCATTACTGCCGGCTTGCGTCATGACGAATACAGCGATGCGGGCGGCCGCACCACCCCGCGCCTCGCCGCCGTCTGGCGCCTCAGCCGCGAACACATTCTCAAGACACAGTATGCCGAAGCCTTCCGTCCTCCCACGCTCTATGAAAACGGCGGAGCGGTTGACACCATCAGGCCCTCCACCAGCCGGAGCCTGGAGGCAGGCTACATCTACAAGGGGATGGCCAATGAGTGGCGTCTGAATTTGTTCCGTACCCATTTAAAGGACCTCATCGTCTTTACCCCTGACGGCTTTATCAACGCCGATGGGGCACGCCTTTACGGTGCGGAACTGGAATGGGAAAACCGCCTCAGCAAAAACGTCGATTTCGCATCCAATCTCTCATTCCTTCATAGCCGAGACGACAATACCGGTGAGCCCATTGCCGGTTCCAGCGACTGGCTGGGCAACATCGACCTCAATTACCGCCCCGCCCGAGATCTGCTGCTGAACATCCACTATCGCTATGTCGGAGAGACCTACCGGGATCCTCTCGACAGCCGTGACACACTCAAGGGCTATGCCACCCTGGACGCCACGCTCCGATGGAACAATCTCTGGCACAAGGGGCTGACCCTGCGCCTGGGAGTGACTAACCTGCAGGATGCGGACGTTCGCTACCCCGCACCCGCCGGTACCTACGCCGATGACCATCCTCGCACGGGCCGTCAATGGTGGACCAATCTAAGCTACCGGTTCTGAAGCGTCTGATGCCAGGGAATGCACATACAAGATGGTTATCGGTGGCCCGTCCATGGCTGCTGCTCGGCCTGTTGCTCGTAGTCCCTCTCCATGGGGTACCGGCCGAGGAAGCACTGCAGCGCCGCGTGTTGGTCGGGGTAAAACTGTTTCCCTCTGTGCTCGCTGCCAGCCAGTCACTGGGAAACGAATCAACCATACCCAATGTCCGGGTGTTCATTGTCTATCAGGACGACGAGAACAGCGCCTGGGATCTTGCCGAAACCCTCCGCAGCATTGAAGCCATCAAGGGGATTCCCCTCGTAGTGGAAACCCTCCCGATCGCCCTCCTGCCCCTGCACAGCAGTGATCCTCCCTTCGGTCTTTTCATCGCCCAGCGAAATGAGAAGGATGTAGAGTTAATTGCGCACTATGGCCGACAACACAATATCATCACTTTTTCACCATTTCGGGGCGATGTGGAAAAAGGCATACTGGCAGGCATTGCGATAAGCGATCGAATACTCCCCTATATTAACCGCAAGACACTCGCTGCCTTGCCTGTTGGCTTGAAGGCGTTTTTCCTTAAGGTCGCTGAAATATATGAATCGTGATCTCCTGCGCCATCATCCCGGCAGTACCCAGGCCCACATCGGACTGGTCTTTCTGCTGCTGACCGCCGGTTTGATCTCGCTGGCCGGCACTTACTGGCTCTTCAGTCTAGAACCCAGACTCAAGGCCGACGCCAAAACCGATGCCACGGTGCTGGCCCAATCCCAGTCGTGGATCCTGGCAGACACCCTGCCAGGAGGAATCACCGCAGAAAAGATAACAAAACTGTATGAAACCATGGACGAGATTTTGGTGCTCACCGACCCCAACACCAATGTTCCCTTCGTCCACGGTATTCGTATCGAGCTGGACAGTTTTCTTGTTGATGCCGATAGCGAGCGAGTGCTAAGACGCGGCATAACCTCGTGCGAGCAATGTTTTATCAGTGACATACCGCTCTATTCCAAAACATCGCGAGAACTACTGGGCATTGCCCACTTCTTCTCCAGCAATACGTTCTACCAGCAACTGCGTGATGAGGTCCGCCTGAAGTTCAGCTTCGGCATCATCGCCATTATTCTATTTCTTTCCGCCGCCTGGTGGACCATACGTAAACTGCTGCATGGCCTAACACGCAGTGTGCATACCCAGTTGCAGATTTTTGACACCCTGCCATTTCCGATGTTTGTAGCCAGCCACGATCTACAACAGGTCTTCCTCAGCAATCGCAACGCCAGGGAACATTTCCTCCCCCTCGAGAGTGCGCCCGAGCAGCCCCTGCTGACACTGTTTCAGGACCGTCATGACTATGAAGTGTTACTGCGTGCCCATCGCCTGCAACATGATGTCGAGAGCTATGAATGCCATCTTCGTACCCGCAGCAGACAACCCTATGTGGCGCGGCTCTCTTCAACAGAGGTTGAATTTCCCCAGGGTAAAGCCGTTATCCTCAGCATCATTGACATTACCTGGCAAAAACAGGCAGAGGCGATCATCACCAAGTCCGAAGAGCGTTTTGCCACGGTCGTCGATAGCCTTGAAGACCTCGTTTATGTCACCGACATGGACACCCACCGCATTCTCTTCATGAACAAACCGATGAGGGCTCTCTTCGGCAACCGGGTCGGGGAGATTTGCTGGAAAGCGCTTCAGCAGGAGCACAACGGCCCATGCAGTTCCTGTACAAGCAGCAAACTACTGACAGCCGACGGAACGCCCAAGGGGGTATATGTCTGGGAGTTTCAAAATACGATAACCGGAGAGTGGTATACCTGCCGGGATCGCGCCATCACCTGGATCGACGGACGAGTGGTACGTCTCGAGGCGGCAACAAATATCAGCGAATTAAAGAAAATACAGAATGAAGTGCAACAAGCCAAGGAGGCCGCGGAAGCTGCCTCGCGGGCAAAAAGCAATTTCCTCGCCACCATGAGCCACGAAATTCGCACCCCAATGAATGGCATTATCGGGATGGTCGGATTGTTGCAGCGCAGTGAACCAAGGGCGGATCAAACCGAATATATCAGTGCCATCAGCACCTCCAGCGAGCAGCTGATGCTGCTGCTCAATGACATCCTCGATCTGTCGAAGATTGAAGCCGGTCACCTAGAGCTCGAAGTGCAGCCTTTCGAGCTAAAGCAGCTGCTGCACGAGGCCGTCGTACTGGTGCAAAATAGCGCACGTCAGAAAGGTCTTCGCATGGAGTACACGCTGACTCCCTCCACTCCCACTTTGCTGGTAGCCGACACGACTCGCTTGCGGCAGGTCCTGTTGAACCTTCTGAGTAATGCGGTCAAATTCACCGCCCATGGCTCTGTCAGCTTGCAGGTGGCCGGTGAAATGTTCTCCGCAGGCACAGCGCGCATTCGCTTTACCGTTGTGGATACCGGCGTCGGGATTCCGCCGGAGATGACAGAGAAGATTTTCGATGAGTTTACCCAGCTGGATTCCGGCGCGGCACGGCGCTATGAAGGTACCGGCCTGGGGCTTGCCATCTGCAAGCGCCTGGTTATGGCCATGGGAGGGGAGATATGGCTGAAAAGTCCCGCCCAAGGGGGCAGTGCCTTTAGCTTTGAGCTGGAGCTCCCACTCGCGTCAAAGGCCGTCTCCCTCCACATCGTCGAGGGTAAAACCCTACCCCCTGCCCCTATCCAGCCACGACGGATATTGCTGGCCGAAGACAACAGGATTAACAGCCTCGTCGCAAAACACTTGCTGGAACAGAACGGCCACACGGTGACCGTCACCGAAAACGGCGCTGAAGCCATCAGTCAACTCGAACAGACCGACTACGACATCATCCTGATGGATCTGCACATGCCCGAGGTGGACGGTATCGAAGCGACACGCCGAATCCGCTCCTTCGCCGATCGCAAAAAATCAGCCACCCCCATCATTGCCCTGACTGCAGATATCATGCAGGCCGAGCTTGAAAAGTGCCTCGCCGCTGGCATGAACGACTACCTCGCCAAACCGTTCAGACCCGAAAAACTCGAAGAGGTCATCGCCAAGGCACTACAGCCCGGGAGCGAAGCGGGCGGGCTTGACACTTCCCATCACCGGGATTAATGTGCCCGCTACGTTTCAGGTGTTCCGAGGAGTGCCCTCCAAAGAATGAAACGGGAAGTCGGTGCGTCCCATACCTCCACGGTCAAGACAATTCCGACGCTGCCCCCGCAACGGTAGGCGGTTAAGGGTTCCATCAAGCAGCCACTGCGTATTAAGACGCGGGAAGGCGATGGAACCCGGGTCTAACGACCAAACCGCGAGCCCGGAGACCGGCCTGAAGCAGACTTGCCAGTGCTGCGGAGGGCGGTGTACGGGTGCAAACTGAAAAGCCACATCTTCGTTTTCACTCCTCCTCCCCCTCACCGCTGGTGCCGCACAATTCTATTCGCGCGGGTGAGCGCAGGGAATATAACAATGCACAATCACCGATTTTTCAAGGCTGCCACATTTCTGCTGGCTGCCAGTTTTCTCCATAGTACTGCCTCTCGGGCGGCAATTGATGACACCACCTCTTCTCCCATCATCGTCACCGCCACACGCACGGCGCAGACAATTGATGACACCCTCGCCTCCGTCACCGTCATCGAGCGCCGAGACATCGAGCAAAGCCAGGCCACCTCTGTCGTCGAACTCATACAGAGCCGGACCACCAGTGTGGATCTGATCCGTAACGGTGGACCGGGTACCAATACCAGCCTGCTGTTACGTGGCACCAACAGCAACCATGTGCTGGTCCTGATCGACGGCGTGCGCGTCAACTCGGCAATCGATGGCAACTTTAAATGGGCCAACCTGCCACTGGCGCAGATCGAACGTATCGAAATCGTGCGAGGGCCACGCTCCACCCTCTACGGTTCCGACGCCATCGGCGGGGTGGTGCAGATCTTCACGCGCAAGGAAGAGGGCCTTTATGCCACAGCCGGGCGTGGCAGTTACGACACCTGGCACACCGAACTAGGCGGAGGTGGGAGTCTGGGTGCCGGGCGTTATCACCTCAACGCCGGCTATCTGGAAAGCGGCGGTTTTTCCGCCGCCAAGCCCGGCACATCCGGTTACGAGCCCGACGATGACGGCTACACCAATGTGAACGTTGGGGCCGGCATCAGCTACCCGCTGGGTGAGACCGGAAATCTGGCCCTGAACCTGCTGCACAGTGATGGCGAAACGGAGACCGACAGCGGCAGCTCCACCCAGCGCAACGACTCCGCCAACCTGGCCGTCGACTGGAGCAGCAGCGATCTCTGGCAGCAGACCCTCAGCCTAGGCCATGCTACAGATCGCTATGAAACTGACACCGGCTACAAGGTCCATTCACGCCGGCAGAACATGGGCTGGCAGCATGATCTCCAGACAAGCGAATGGGACCTCATCACCCTTGGCGCCGATTACGCCCAAGAGCGCGGCGACAGCGAAGGCAGCTATGATGAAGCGATCGATAACCGCGCCCTGTTCGCCCAGTACCAATGGAGCGGTAACCGGCTCGATCTGCTGCTTGGGGCACGCGGTGACGACAACAGCGGTTTCGGTCGCCACGACACCGGCAACATGACAGTAGGTGGCAAAATCGGAAACGGCAGGATCTACCTCAGCCATGGCAACGCCTTCAAGGCCCCCACCTTCCTGCAACGCTTCTACCCGGGCTATGGCAATCCCGATCTGAAACCGGAAAAATCAGTGACCACGGAACTTGGCTATCGTCTGGGCTCGCTACAAGCCAGCGTCTTCGACACCCATATCGAGAACCTCATCGAATTTACCTTCCCTGACGGCTACAGCAATGTGAGCCGCGCCCGCATCAAGGGCGCCGAGCTGGAGTACAGCAAGAACATCGATCACTGGCGCCTGAACGGCGGCCTCACCCTGCAAAAGACCGAGGACGAGGAGAGCGGAGAACAGCTGCTGCGGCGGGCCGAGAAGAGACTCTTCTTCACAGCCAATGGTCCCGTTGCAGAAAATACCAACCTAGGTATCGAGATGCTTTACAGCGGACCGCGCATGGACCGTGGTGGTCTGGAACTGCCCTCCTATTCCCTGCTCAACCTGACCGGCGAGTTCCGGCTCGCCAAACACTGGAACGTGAACGGTCGTATCGAAAACCTGCTCGATGAAGAGTACGAACTGGCAAGCGGCTACAACACCCCCGGCACCTCCGCCTACCTTACGCTCAATTACCGGCGCTAGACGGGAAAGATGCCGACTCACGCAACACACCACCACACCCATGAGGCACGCCCTTGGCGTGCCACGGCACTGTGGTGGTTCATCTCCCTCTCATTGATGCTGCATGGTGCTGTACTCACTCTGTTGCAGCAGGCGCCTTCCATAGCTGTTGCCGAAAGCCAGTCAGCCGGGATATCCATTCAGCTGGTGGAACGGCAACAAGCCAAAGCAACGGCGAAAACACGGCCTGTTCCACGCACCCAATCCGTGGCGGCCAGACCGGCCAAGAGTGAGCCTACAGGCCCCTTACCGAATCCGGATAACGCGAAACCTGAAGTGAGCCCCACCGCAAATGCAGCGGCTATTTCTCCCCAGGCCGAGGCACACGCAACTGGCAGCGAGGCCCCGCCCGACTCCGTCGCCCTCGACGAAGCGGCACTCCACGCCAGCCTGAAGGAGGCTGTGCAGCTTGAACTCGCACGCCACTTCACCTATCCCCTGCTGGCCCGCAAGCGCGGCTGGCAGGGCGAGGTGGTGCTGGCGTTCCGGCTGGAGACCGATGGCAGCATCAGCGATGCCCGCATCGCCCGAAGCTCCGGTTACGGACTGCTGGATCGCGCCGCACTCACTGTGCTGGGTAAGATAAAGCGCATCGGCAACGGCGCCCCGCGAGACTTTGCCATGCAACTCCCCGTTATCTACCGTCTGGAGGGCTAACCATGGGTCACCGACTTTCAAAGATTTACACCCGCACTGGTGACAAAGGCACCACCGGGCTTGGCGACGGCAGCCGGGTGGAGAAGGATCACATCCGCATCGAGGCCTTCGGCACGGTGGACGAACTCAACAGCGCCATCGGCCTGGTGCGTGCCGAAGAGTTGCCCGAGGGGATGGATCCACTACTGCGTGAGATCCAGCATCGGCTATTTGATCTCGGCGGAGAACTGTCGGTGCCCGGCTACACGATCATCGATGAGAACGACGTCACCGGGCTTGAGCAGCGGCTCGATGAGCACAATGCTACGCTGCCGATACTCAAGGAGTTTATCCTCCCCGCCGGTGGGCGGGCCACCGCCCATTGTCATCTCGCGCGCACCCTCTGCCGCCGCGCCGAGCGGCGCGTCTACACCCTGTCGAAAAGTGAAGCGGTCAATCCACAGAGTATTGCCTACCTCAACCGCCTCTCCGACCTGCTGTTCGTCCTGGCCCGTGTGCTGGTACGGTTTGAGCACGGAGGGGAGGTGTTGTGGCAGCCGAAAACATGAGGGCGCCCCGACTACGAGCCTTTATAGTGAGTGTAGGAGCGGCAGAATGCCGCTCCTACACCTTGAACCTTGACCTTTGAACCAGACAATCAATGAAAAAATTTCTACTCATTATTACGTTGCTGTTTAGCACTGCGCTGCCCGCCGAGCCCGCCTGCCCGCGCATCATCAGCCAGTCGCCCTATATCACCAAGACGTTGCAATGGCTTGACCTGGAGACATGCATCGTCGGCGTCAGCCGTTATGACAGGCTCGATCGCCCCCACACCGGTGGCGTGCTCGATCCGGATGCCGCCATCATTGCCGCGCTGGAACCGGAGCTGCTGTTTACCTCCGACTGGACGCCAGCGGAGAAACTGGCCGCCATCACACCGGAAGGTACCCGCAGTTTTCGTCTCGGCGGTTTCGTCAGCATGGCGGAGATCGAGGCGAACCTGCGCCTCATCGGCGGTGAGGCAGGAATTGAGGATACCGAGCAGCGTGTCACCGCCTTCCACCGGCAGTGGACGAGCCTTGCCGCGCAGGTAAACGGTAACGGCAAAAGAGTGCTGCTCCTCTCCGCCTGCTCCGGCATGCCCTACTCCTTCGGCCAGAAGCGCTGGCTCAGCGATCTGTTCACCGAGGCTGGTTTCGTCAACGTCGAAACGGCTGACAAGATTCGTCATATCAAGCCCGGCGAGGAGGTCACTACCATCAACGCGCTCATCAATGAACTCGAACCGGAACTGCTGTTCATCTTCGAACGCAAGGAGAACGTACAGTGTGCCTTCATCAAGCCAAAGACCCCTTTACAGATCATCAACCTCGACGGTGAAAAGTTCCTCCATCCCGCCCCGCTATTGCTGGAGGGGCTGGCCGAGCTGCAGCGTCACCACTCACAGTGGAGAGATTAATGACAACGGATAAGCATCAGCGCCACAATGAGCGCATGGCCAGAAAAAAGGCGGTGATCGACAAGAAGATCCAGGCTGCCGATATCGACCGCGGCGTTGTGGTGGTGCTCACCGGCAACGGCAAGGGAAAATCCTCCTCCGCCTTCGGCATGCTGGCCCGCGCCCTCGGCCACAGTATGCAGGCCGGGGTGGCACAGTTTATCAAGGGCCGCAGCGACACCGGGGAAGAGGCTTTCTTCCGCCGACAGCCCGGCGTGCAGTGGCATGTGCTCGGCGAGGGCTTTACCTGGGAGACGCAAAACCTCGCCCAGGATATCGCCACCGCCCAACGGGGCTGGGCCGTGGTACGCGGAATGCTGCAAGATGAGACCCTCGGCCTGGTGATCCTCGACGAACTCACCTATCCGCTCAAATACGGCTGGCTTGAGCTAGAGACCGTGCTGGCCGACCTGGCCGCACGACCACTGATGCAGCACGTGGTCATCACCGGCCGAGGCGCCCCGGAGGGTCTGATTGAGATGGCCGACACCGTCACGGAACTGCGCGATGTAAAGCATGCCTTTCGTGCGGGAGTAAAAGCACAGTCCGGGGTGGACTTGTGATTGTCCGCAAAGGCGCAAAGGACGCAAAGGACGCAAAGAGAAATAATTTATTTTCCCGGGATAATTCGAAGCCTCTGAAGCTTCTCCGTTTAAATCTCACATTACGTTGGGTGGGAATTCTGCGGGTCGGGCTTTATGTTCGGGGATGGACGGTATTTGGCGAGGGGCAGGAAGTCGACAGCCAACAGCCCGACATCACGCAGAACGCCACAGCTCTCATGGCTAAAACATGCTTTCCAATATAACCACCAAAGTACACTTACATGACTTCCTTCGCACTCTTCGCGCCTTTGCGGTGAAAAACCTTTTATGAACTCAACTACCTGCCCCGCTCTGTTCATCGCGGCCCCCGCCTCTGGCCAAGGCAAGACTACCGTTACCGCCGCGCTGGCCCGCTTCCACCGCAACCTGGGCCGCCGGGTACGGGTGTTCAAGACCGGGCCCGATTTCCTCGATCCGATGATCCTGGCGCACGCCTCGGGCCACCCGGTCTACCAGCTAGACCTATGGCTAGTCGGTGAATCGGAATGTAAACGGCTGCTGGCCGAAGCGGCACAGGAGGCCGACCTGATTCTGATCGAGGGGGTGATGGGGCTGTTCGACGGCATGCCCTCGAGCGCCGACCTGGCAGAGCTGTTCGGCATCCCGGTGCTGGCGGTGATCGATGCGCGCGCCATGGCGCAGAGCTTCGGTGCGATCGCCTACGGGCTGAAGCACTACCGCAGCACGCTTCCCTTCGCCGGGGTGATCGCCAACCGGGTCGCCTCTGACGGCCACAACGCGATGCTCGCCGAAAGCCTGCCCGCCGGCGTGACCTGGTTCGGCGGCCTGCTGCGCGACCAGTCAATGGAGCTGCCGGAGCGCCACCTCGGCCTGGTCCAGGCGCAGGAGCTGGCCGACCTGGAGCAGCGCCTAAAGGCGGGCGCCGCCGCCATCGAGAGGGCCGGTATCACCGCTCTACCCGAACCGGTCACGTTTGCCGTGCCCGACACTGCCCCCATGAAACCGACAATCGCGGGCGTGCGCATCGCCATCGCCCGCGATGAGGCCTTCGCCTTTCTCTACCCGGCCAATCTCGACCTGCTGCGGGCGATGGGGGCGACACTGCACTTTTTCTCTCCGCTTATGGATACTGCACTGCCCACCTGCGACGCCCTATGGCTGCCGGGCGGTTATCCCGAGCTGCACCTGGCGCCGCTGGCGCAAAACCGTCCGATGCGACAGGCCATCCTCGACCACTTCAGCGCGAACAAACCGATCCTCGCCGAGTGCGGCGGCATGCTCTACCTGCTCGAAGCGCTGGAGGATGTGGAGGGCAACCGCGCCGAGATGGTCGGCCTGTTACCGGGCGAGGCGAGGATGCAGCCGCGGCTGGCCGGGCTGGGGATGCAATCGGCCCCGCTGCCCGAAGGCGAGCTAACCGCCCATACCTTCCATCATTCAGCCATGGAGACCGTGCTGGCCCCCATTGCACACGGCATCCGCCAGCGCGGTGACTCACCGGGCGAGGCGATCTATCGTCGGGGGAGCCTCACCGCCAGCTACCTCCACCTCTACTTCCCCTCCAATCGCGTAGCCATCGCTGCCCTATTCCGCCCATGAGCAATCCCAACCGCTACCCCGACAGCGAGATCAACGCCATCTACCGCGCCATCGCCGAGCGGCGCGACATGCGCCACTTCCTGCCCGACCCCGTCGCGCCGGAACTGCTCCAACGCCTGCTGCAGGCGGCTCATCTGGCCCCCAGTGTCGGCTTCATGCAGCCGTGGCGCTTCATCCGCATCACCGATCACGCATTGCGAAAGTCCGTCCATGCACTGGTCGAGGCCGAGCGCCGCAACACCGCCGCAGCCCTGGAGGAGCGAGAAGACGAGTTCATGAAGCTCAAGGTGGAGGGGGTGCTGGAGTGTGGCGAACTGCTCGTCGCCGCCCTGATGGATGAGCGGGAGAGCCACATCTTCGGCCGCCGCACCTTGCCGGAGATGGATCTCGCCTCCCTCGCCTGCGCCATCCAGAACATGTGGCTCGCCGCCCGCGCTGAAGGCCTTGGCATGGGCTGGGTCTCCCTGTTCGACCCCGATGCCCTGGCAAAGCTACTGGCCATTCCACCCGGTGGAAAACCGGTAGCGATTCTCTGCCTGGGCCATGTGAAAACCTTTTATGAAAAACCGATGCTGGAGCTGGAACATTGGGCCAAGCGCCAGCCGCTTGATGCGCTGGTGTTCGAGAACGGCTGGAGCAATGCCAATCAGTCAAGAGATTAGTGTGCCAGGCAGGAATCTAAACGCCGAGAGGACTCGGCTCCTACGAATGGGATTACCCTCGCCAAGCCGCGAAGAACGCAAAGAAACTGCTTTCCCTTGCGTCTTGGCGTTTGGCGTTTGGCGTTTGGCGTTTGGCGTTTGGCGTTTGGCG
>JBFFNE010000025.1:0-34644 GCA_041563315.1 Thiohalomonadaceae bacterium | reverse complement strand
GTGGTACTACAGCACGGTAGCAATATCACCACGCTCTATGCCCACATGTCCCGATTCCGCAGAGGTGTCGGCAACGGCAGTCGAGTCAAGCAGGGCCAAACTATCGGTTATGTGGGCAAGAGTGGGCTGGCCACGGGTCCGCACCTGCATTATGAGTTCCGCATCAATGGTGCTCACCGTAACCCACTGACCGTCAAACTACCCGACGCAGCGCCAATCCCGGAGAAATATAAAGTGGAGTTCATGGAGCAGTCACAGCAGTTACTGGCCCAGTTGGATCTGTTCAAGCGTGTTCAGGTGGCCACGAATAACTGATTCTTGCTAGTGACCACTATGGATGAAGCCTATATAGGCCTGATGAGTGGCACCAGTATGGATGCACTGGATGCTGTGCTGATCGATATGTCAGCGCAGCATCCACGACTCATCGCCCACCTCAGCCAGCCCCTCCCCGCCGATTTACGTCAACAACTTCTTTCGCTTACCGCAAGTAGAGAGAACGAGCTTGAGCGGATGGCCATCGCGGATGTGCAACTTGGACGCTTCTCAGCCCAAACCGTACTCAAACTACTGGCCGATGCGAACCTTGATCCAGCACAGGTGACGGCGATAGGCAGCCACGGGCAGACCATTCGCCATGCACCGAATAGCTCACCGTCCTATACCGTACAGATCGGTGATGGCAACACCATCGCCCAAACAACAGGCATCACAACCGTCACCGATTTTCGTCGGCGTGACATGAGCGTAGGTGGTCAGGGAGCCCCCCTGGTTCCGGCGTTTCATGCGGCACTCTATCGCAGCAGGGAAATTGAGCGGGTGGTGCTCAACATTGGTGGCATGGCCAATATCAGCATTCTTCCTGCCGACGCAAACATGCCGGTGCGGGGCTTTGACACTGGCCCCGGCAATGTGCTGCTCGATGCCTGGATCCAACATACCAGTGGATATCTCTATGATGCAGAGGGCCAATGGGCCCGCCGCGGAAAAGGCAATAACCAGCTGCTTAGTTCACTGCTCTCCGATCCATATTTTTCCCTGCCTCCCCCAAAAAGTACCGGGCGCGAGCACTTCAATCTTGATTGGCTTAGAAAACATGCGCTCGAAGCGGCCTCGGCCCAGGATGTCCAGGCTACACTGATCGAACTGACCTGCCAGAGTATTGAGGAGGCGATTCGCCAGCACGCTCCAACATGCCATGAATTGATTGTCTGCGGTGGTGGCGCCTATAACGATTTTCTACTGGAACGACTTTCCGCTCATCTTCCTGAGTGCCGGGTGTGTACGACAGAAGACTTTGGCTTGGCACCGCGCTGGGTCGAGGCCACGGCTTTTGCCTGGCTGGCCCGCCAAACCCTGCAACACCTTCCTGGCAACATTCCCAGTGTTACTGGGGCTGCCAAGGCTGTTGTGCTCGGCGCGATCTATCCAGGGAAATAAGGCAGGGCAGGTCAAGCAGCGTCTCGAACAACATGAAGTGAAAGCTTCACTGCAGACTCCGCCATCACCGCCTCTCTCGCTGCCGGTAAAAAGCGCAGCTCCAGCTGCTTCATCCCGCTGGCGAGAAAGTTCATCATCTTGTGATATAAGCAATTAACGTCGATCGATGCTCACATAGTCACGTAATGGCTGGCCAATATAGACTTGGGTAGGACGGAAAATCCGGTTATCCGCCAGTTGTTCACGCCAGTGTGCCAGCCAGCCGGCAGCACGGGAAATGGCAAAGATCGGCGTAAACTGATCCGTGGGTATACCCATCTCCGAATAGAGGATACCGGAGTAGTAGTCGACATTGGGGTAGACTCCCTTGGCGCCGAGCCGCTCTTCAGCAAGTTCCTCCAGAGCCAGGGCTGTTTCAAACATGGGGCTGATCCTCCCCCCCCGGTCTCGTGCCAGCTTCTCCATCTGTTTTTGCAGGATGCTGGCACGTGGATCTTTCACGGAGTATTCGCGATGGCCAAAACCCCAGATCTTAGCTTTTGAGGCTAGCTGCTCATCCAGCCAGGGTTTGACGTTTTCCGGCCTGCCAATTGTCTGCAACATATCCACGACTTTCTCATTGGCCCCACCATGCAAGGGTCCGGAGAGCGTTCCGATGGCCGCGGCAATCACCCCGTATGGACTGGCCAGGGTTGAGCCGGCGACAAGGGCGGCGAAGGTTGAAGCATTGATCGTGTGCTCGGCATGCAACACCAGGCAGGTATCCATGATCTCCGCATACAGAGGGTCAGGTTCACGCCCATCCAGCATGTAAAGAAAATTTTCAGCACTGGTCAGGTCCTGACGAGGGGGGATCGCATTATAACCATTGCGGATATGCTGCCACATGGCAATAATTACCGGAATACGCGCAATAATCTTCACCGTCATCCGGTGTATATAGTCCAGGTCGTCACAAGCCTTTGAGCCAGTCAGGCATTCATTGGCCGGATAAAACATGCCCAGGCTAGCGATGGCGGTCTGTAGCATCTCCATTGGATGACCGGTGGCCGGAAGATTTTTCATGATTTCGTGGATATTGTATTTGACGCGACGGTTGCGCCTCAGCTGCTCGTCAAATTCAGCCAATTCTTCGGCATCCGGCAACCGACCATCAAGCAGGAGCATCGTGGTCTCTTCGAAAGTACTGTGCTCGGCCAATTGCTCAATGGGGTAGCCACGATAGGCAAGAATCCCTTTCTCACCATCAATAAAGGAGATATTCGATCGGGTAGCAGGTACCCCTTCGAGGCCGGGCAGATAAGCGCTCATGCGAAACCCTCTGTAAATAACTCGGTAATCGGTACAAATTGTATGCATATAGCCGCAAAAGGGCGATTGCAAGTGCTGGTTTTGTTTGCCGGGTAACCCGCTAGCCCTTCAGGTGCGGGCTCGAACATGAAAAACGGCCTTGGTGGAACCACCAAGACCGCTCGAATTGCACCAGGCCTGCTAAGGCAGAAAACTAGGGGGAGAATGAAGATCCACAACCGCAGGTAGTGGTCGCGTTCGGGTTTCGAATCACGAACTGCGCACCTTCAAGATCTTCCTTATAATCGATCTCAGCCCCCACCATATACTGATAGCTCATCGGGTCGATCAGCAGGGTCACGCCATTCTTCTCCACAGCGGTATCACCATCGTTGACGCTCTCATCAAAGGTGAAACCATACTGGAAACCGGAACAACCACCGCCAGTGACGTAGACACGTAGCTTCAGGTTGTCATTACCCTCTTCCTGAATCAGCGTCTTGACCTTGTCGGCCGCGCTATCGGTGAATATCAACGGGCTTTCTGCTTCACTCATAGTACATCTCCGAAACGTTACTTTAACTTGCAGCCTGGAACCCAGTATTCATATCCCAAGCCCATTAGTCAAGAATTATCCTCTGCGGTCTCTGGGAACTCCTTAGCCTTGGCAGGTCCCGGCAGATAACTCTGCTTGCTCTCGTCACGGCGCACAAGATTGCCATTAACCTCAGCCCCACGAACCATCTCAATGAGTTTATAGTAGACGTTACCTGTGACACGCGCCTTTTCCGCAAGTTCAATGTGCTCGGCCGCATGGACATCCCCATTAACCACACCGTTCAGAACAATATTGGGCACCTTCACGTCACCCTCAATAAAGCCCCGCTCGCTGACACTCAGGATAGAGCCACTCTCCGACTCGGCATAAATATTGCCCTTGACCACCCCATCCACATGCAACCCACCACTGAAAGTGATATCCCCTGTCAGCTCCGAGTTCTGCCCAACGAGGGTGTCGATCCTGTTAGATTTTGCTTTCGGCTTGCTTTTTCCGCCCTTGGTAAACATCGTTATTAACTCTCCTGTACTACCCAGTCATAAGACTGCGATAGTCGCTTGTGTGATTTGGTTCTGGGTTTAACGGTAATACTGACCTTACTGGGGTTAAATCCTTCAGGCAAATCCAGAGCCCCTTCAAAGATCTGAAAATATTTAAAGCGAAAACGCAATTCACCATCCTGCTTGCTGAGATCCTGCAACGGATATTCCCGGGTCTCACCCTCATGCAGTCCTTCCACAACGAGGGCAACCGTACCCGACGCAATATTGTCATTATTCAGGATCTGGGTTAAGACCAGTTTATATTGATAGGTACGCCCTTCGCCACGATTGTGCAGCTCGAATGACTGGACACTCAAGCCCTTGGCGGCATCGGTAGGTGAAATGATCCCCCGGTAAAAGGCCAGCTCACCTTTCAACTCAAGCATCTCATCCTGTAGCCCGGTTACCGCAGTTTCCAGCTGCTTGTAGGCCTCCTGTTCAATCTGGGAACTTCGCTCGAGAATGGCTATCTGCTCACGCAGTTGGCCATTTTCTGACGCTAGCCCAGCCAACTGCTCCGCATGCTGGCCTCGCTGCTGTTCTACCGCAATGAGATCAAAGCCACTGCGATAGCGACCAAACTCAAATATACCCCATGCAACCAGCAGCACCGATAACACGGCAGCTGTCATGAGCAAGCGGGAATGATTTGTAGAACGCGCCTTGACAACAAGATGCGTCATGGTAACACCGCAATCATATTAAGACCGGCACGTTCGTCAAAGCCAAACATTATGTTCATATTCTGCACTGCCTGGCCGGCGGCGCCTTTGACGAGGTTATCAATGACGGAAAGTACTACCACCGTATCACCGCCCTGCGGACGATGGACAGCGATGCGGCACTGGTTGCCACCGCATACTGTGCGCGTTTCCGGGTGTGAACCGGCCGGCAGCACATCAACAAACGCTTCGGCCGCATAGCGCTGCTCAAACAGCGCCTGTAGGTCCGTCGAGGTATCCTGCAAGCGGGCATAGAGGGTTGCATGGATGCCACGAATCATCGGCAGCAGGTGCGGCACAAAGGTGAGGCCCACCTCGCAATCGCCCAGCAATCCGAGCTTCTCGCGAATTTCCGGCAAGTGACGGTGCCCACTGACCCCATAGGCCTTGAAACTGCTATCGACCTCGCACATCAGCGTAGCGACGCTGGCGCCACGGCCGGCGCCACTTGCTCCGGATTTGCAATCGGCTACGAGGTTTTGGCTTTCTATCAGCTCCTGCTCAAACAAAGGCAAAAAGCCGAGGGTAACCGCCGTGGGATAACAACCGGGGTTAGCCACCAATCTCGCCTCCTTGATGGCCTCTCGATTCATCTCGGGGAGACCATAGACCGCTTCAGCTACCAGCTCAGGGCAGGCATGCTGCATGCCGTACCACTTCTGCCACACCTCGATATCCTTGATACGAAAGTCTGCCGCCAAATCAATAACCTTGACCCCCGCATCAAGCAACTCCTGGACCTGGGTCATGGCAACGCCATTGGGCGTGGCAAAAAAGACCACATCGCACGCCTTAAGCACCGCGGCATCGGGGGCGCTAAAACGAAGTTCGACATAACCACGCAGATTGGGAAACATATCGGCCACTGCCGTTCCTTCCTCGGAACGGGAGGTGATCACATGCAATTCGACCTGGGGGTGGGCAGCGAGCAACCGCAGCAACTCGACACCGGTATATCCCGTACCGCCGACAATACCTACCTTGATCATCGTCAACACAACCTGAATATTCTACACAAGACCCATGATGATAAAGGCTGACACCTTAAAGCGAAAGAGGAAGATTCCGGCATTATGGGCTGGAGCGCATGCAAACAGGATTATTTACGCCGCGCGCGCGCCCCTCCTGGCGCTTTTTCTCGAGGTTTGTATCTGATGTGTAGGACACTCCCTCCCTCCTTCTGGCATAATGCAGGGCTCAGGCAATCACCAGCCAGCGGCTGTCAGTACATCAACCCATGCGAGTGACACTACGCTATCTGCGGATGACCCTCCGCTCCTACCTCTCCCTCCACCAGTGGAAAGCCCGCCTGGTGTTCTGGGGTGGCGCCATCCTGGTAGGACTAATCTCCGCCCTCTTCGCCCTTGGTAGCGAAGCGGCCAGTCATCTTTTTCGCCAGCTCGAGTCTCATTCCCCCTACGTGCCTCTGTTGCTTACCCCGGCCGGACTGGTGCTCATTGCCTGGCTTACCCGGCGATACTTCCCCGGCGCCCAAGGTAGCGGTATCCCGCAGGCGATAGCCGCACTGGAAATGCCACCGCAAATATATCACCTCAGGCACACCGTGCTGTCGCTGCGTATCGCCATCGGCAAAATATTTCTGACCATGCTCGGTCTGCTGTGTGGAGCCTCCATTGGTCGTGAGGGACCGACCGTGCATATCGGCGCCGCCATCATGTACTCGGTGGGCCACCGCGCCCGCTTCCCACGCCACTATTTGGACAAGAGTTTGATTATTGCTGGTAGCGCCGCTGGGATCGCCGCCGCCTTCAACACCCCGCTAGCGGGAATCGTCTTTGCCATCGAGGAGATGGCGCGCAGCTTTGAGGAGCGCACCAGCGGCACCATGCTCACCGCGGTCATCGTAGCCGGCATCACTGCACTGGCCGTGATGGGTAATTACACCTATTTCGGCCACAGCAGTGCCACTCTGGCACTGGGCAGTGGGTGGATTGTTGTTCCGGTGGTCGGCATTATTGGAGGGCTGCTTGGTGGCGGATTCGCCCGCATTCTGGTCAGTGGTTCGCGCTGGATAGCCCCGCACCTGACACGTCATCCCTTACTAATCCCTGCCTTGTGCGGCCTGGTGGTGGCCATCGCCGGCATCCTCTCAGGCGGCACCGCATATGGAACCGGATACCCAGAGGCGCAGGCCGTGATCACCGGTACCGGCGAAGCGGAGGCGGCCTATCCATTCCTTAAGATGATCGCCACCACTGCCTCTTACTTCAGCGGCATCCCCGGTGGTATTTTCGCCCCCTCGTTGGCCACCGGAGCAGGGCTCGGCTCGGTGCTGGCAGACCTGTTCTCGGGACCGGCAGTAGAGGCCATCGTCATCCTCACCATGGTCGCCTACTTCACCGGCGTAGTGCAGACCCCAATCACCGCTTTTGTCATCGTCATGGAAATGACCGCCAACCACACCATGCTGTTGCCGCTAATGGCGACCGCCTTTATCGCCTACGGCACATCGCGCCTAATCTGCCATGAACCCATTTATCGCTCCCTAGCACAAGGCTTTCTCGACCGCCTCCGCGGAGAGGAACCAAAACCGGCAAATGCGGACAACCCCCATCAGAGTAGTCCGCATTAGGCTTAGCCGCTAAAATCAACACATCATTCCTCACCCTTATTAAAGCGAGCCTATGAAAACCAAAGACATCGCCATTACTGCCTTCGCCATCGCCCTAGTCGGTGTACTCGCCTACGTCTGGTTTACCCCCAGCGGCCTCAAACCGGCACCTAAGCTGAGTGTGACCACACTCTCCGGCGAAAAAGTCTCTCTGCAACAGCTTCAGGGGCGGCCGGTGCTGGTCACCTTCTGGGCCACCACCTGCCCCGGCTGTGTTAAGGAGATGCCCCACCTGGTCGAGCTGTATAACGAGCTGGGACCACAGGGCCTGGAAATCATCGGCCTTGCCATGGCCTATGACCCTGAGGAGCAAGTACGGGAGATGGTGCGACTGAAACAGCTTCCCTACAAGGTGGCGCTCGATAGCAATGGAGCCGCCGCCCAAGCCTTTGGCGATGTGAAACTCACCCCCACCACGTTCCTCATCGGCCCTAACGGGCGCATCGTACAGCAAAAACTGGGCGAAATAGACATGGATGCATTGCACAATCGCATTCTAGGCATGTTACAAAACAAGGAATAGCAGAATGCTAGTACTGTGGATCAAGGCCTTTCATATCGTCTTCGTCGTCTCCTGGTTCGCCGGCCTCTTCTATCTGCCACGGCTCTTCGTCAACCACGCCATGGCCAGCGAGCCTGCCGAGCTTGCACGGCTCCAACTGATGGAAGAAAAACTCTACCGTTTCATGACTCCCCTGGCAGTACTGGCATTGTTGCTGGGCACTTGGCTGTGGCTGGGTTACGGCATCACAGGTGGCTGGATGCATGCCAAACTGGTGCTGGTGGCGGCGCTAATTGCCTACCACTTCTATTGCGGCCATCTGGTGAAGGTCTTCGCCGATAACCGCAACACGAGAAGCCATAAATTCTACCGTTTTTTCAATGAGATACCCGTTATCGTCCTGACCGCCGTCACTATCCTGGTAGTCGTAAAGCCCTTCTAGTCCCACTGTCGCGTCGACCTGATGCGACATCCTCTCAGTACCGCCCCACCACCTAGCCTTAAGCTTACCCAATAATCTAAATGATAACCATTTGCATTAAGATTAATGTTTGCATAAAGTAGCCCTATCGCACCGCCCGGGAGGTGCCGCGTTTTCCAGGCAAACATTTTTCAGGAGCTAACATGAACAAGCAGATTAGGTACGGCCTGATGGCTGCCATAGCGGCAAGCCCATTCGGAGCGGTTGCTGCAGAGCCGTCAATTGAGCGGCTGCAGGAGCAGGTCAGTGAACTCGAACAGCGCGCCGAGGCCCTTGCAACCATCGCAGACAGCCAGAGTAGTGTCCACAGTCGCACCACCATCGGCGGTTATGGCGAACTTCACTACAATAACCTCCGCAACCAGCTCGATGGCGGTTCCGACAACAAATCGATCGACCTCCACCGCTTCGTGCTCTTCTTCGGCCACGAGTTCGATGCCCGGACCCGTCTTTTGACTGAGCTGGAAGTCGAGCACACGCTTGCCGGCGAGGGACAGCCCGGAGAAGTGGAAGTAGAGCAAGCCTATATAGAATTCGACCTCAACCCGCAGATGAGCGCCAAGGGAGGCCTCTTCCTCACCCCAGTGGGTATCATCAACGACACCCACGAGCCGCCGACCTTCTACGGTGTCGAACGCAACCCGGTGGAAAAGAACATCATCCCCGCCACCTGGTGGGAAGCCGGTGCCGCCTTCAATCACCGTATGGACAACGGCCTCTCCTACGACCTGGCGCTCCACTCCGGCCTCTATGCCAACGACTACAACATCCGCGGCAGCCGCCAGAAAGTGGCCAAGTCCAAGGCCGATGCCCTCGCCTACACCGCACGATTGAAGTGGACCGGCGTACCCGGACTGAACCTGGCAGCGACTCTCAACCACCAGACCGATATCCGCCAGGACACCGCCGCCAAGGCGGTGGCTGCGGATTTGCTGGAGACCCACACCACTTACACAAGCGGTCCGTTCAGCGTGCGAGCCCTTTTCGCCCGCTGGCAACTGGACGATGACGGTACTGCCGCCGGCAAGGACGAACAGCAGGGGTGGTACATCGAACCATCATACAAGTTCAATACGAAGTGGGGCGTCTTTGCCCGCCACAATGTATGGGACAACCAGGCTGGCGACGATGCCAACTCCAAATACCGGCAGACTGACCTTGGTATCAGCTTCTGGCCCCACCGTGATGTCGTGATCAAGGCCGACTACCAGAACCAGTCGGCCCCTGACGGCCAGAGTGAGTATGACGGCATCAATCTCGGTATCGGTTACCAGTTCTAAGGAGCGATGGATGACCGATAACCGACTGCGGGGACGCCTTGCGCGTCCCCTTCTCATACTGGCCCTGCTCTTTAGCGTGGTCAGCGTTCATGCTCGGGGCACCTACCAGACACCGGAGGCCTTCGTGAAAGAGGTCTTTGCCGGAGAAGTTCCGTCTGCGCGAAGGGTCTGGCTCAGCGGTAAACTGGCAGAGACCTACCGGGAAGTGCTGCAGGAACAGCCTCCGCAATTGCGCTTGCGCTACTGGCAGGATGGACCGCGCAGTGTCTGGATTCTACAGGCGATCGGCAAGGAGCATCCGATCACCGCCGGCTTCGTGATCGAAGAGGGCCAACTGAAACATACCCGGGTACTGATTTTCCGCGAAAGCCGCGGCTGGGAAATTCGCTACCCCTTCTTTACCCAGCAGTTCCACAACGCAGGTCTGGATAGACAGCATCGGCTAGACGTCTCCATCGATGCCATTACCGGCGCCACCCTTTCGGTCCGGGCCATGCATAACATGGCTCGGATGGCGCTGCTATTGGACCAGCACGTAAGAGAGACCCATGACACGCCATAAACGCCATCGCCCCAAACTCCGCTCCCTCTATCAGTGGCACCGCTACCTTGGGCTGGCCGTGGCGCTGCTGGCCGTGCTCCTTGCTGTAACCGGGACACTGCTCAACCACACAGAGAGACTGGGACTGGATCAGCGCCAGCTGAGCCCCTCCTGGTTACTCCGGTGGTACGGGATCGAACCACAACACGGACGCTTTTTCCCGGCAGAGGGGCAGTGGCTCAGCCAATGGGGGGACCATCTGTACCTCGACGATCACCCCCTCACCCACCGCCAGCCGACACCGCTGCTTGGCGTGGTGCGCCTGCCGCAGATGCTGGTGGCGGCCAGCCGTCACTCGCTGTTGCTGTTTACGCCGGAAGGAATATTGATCGAGCGCATGGAAGCACCCACCGGGATATCTGGAGCGATCACTGCCATCGCCAAAAACAGGCGCGGTGAGCTGGTGCTGCAAAGCGACCACGGGGCTGTGCGCGGCCATCCGGATGAGGAGCAATGGCAAAGTATTCCAGCCTCTGCGACATGGTCTCAACCGCAGCCACCACCACCAGCGCTCCAGTTTAAACTGGCTGCACTGCACCCCGGTCCGTCACTGCCCCTTGAGCGTATCATTCTCGATCTGCACAGTGGCCGGCTGTTCGGCAAATGGGGGAGCACGACTATGGATATCGCCGCGATCTTGCTGCTGTTCAATGCCGCCAGCGGCATGCTCATCTGGTGGCGACGTCGACATCAGCAGCGCCAGAGCCGGAGAGCGTCATTATAGTCCGTCGGTCAGGCAGTGTTGCAGGTTCTCCGCAACGCCCTGCATCAGCTCAAACCACTGTGCCTTGCCGGGCACCAGCTCGGCCCCCAGCGGGTCGAGCACACCGTGGCGTGCACCGCTACCCTCCAGCACCACCTCGACAATATCGGGTCGGAACTGCGGCTCACTGAAAACGCAACGGGCGCCGCTGTCGCGGATCGCCTGGCGGATCTCGATCAGGCGCCGTGCACCAGGACGCTGCTCGGGGCTGACGGCAATAGCGCCTACCGGTTGCAAGCCGAAGGCCTGTTCGAAGTAGTGGTAGGCATCGTGAAAAACGATATAGGGCTCTCCCTGCAGTGGCTCCAGCCGTTGCGCCAGTGTCACTGCAAACGCATCGATCCGCTGCTGCAGCGCCGCAGCATTGCTCTGATAGCGCGGGCCATTGGCAGCGTCCACTACCGACAACGCATCGGCCACGGCAGCAACAGTACGCCGTGCATTTTCAGGCGCCAGCCACAGGTGGGGGTCCACCCCGCCATGCCCATGCCCGGCGTGTGCCTGCTGGTGGTCCTGTACCTGGTTCTGCCCATGCCAGACACCGCCCTTGCGAGAGGGCAACAGATGCATTCCCCCGACCTGTAACAGCTCCAGGCGCTGGGCCTTGCCCGCCAAGGAGTGCAACGGCTTCTCCAGCATTGCCTCTACCCCCCCGCCGACCCAGATCACCAGCTCGGCCTCGCTCAGGGCGCGGGCATCCGAGGGTTTCAGTGCATAGGCGTGGGGTGAGGCGCCGGCCGGGATCAGAAGCTGCGGCTCGCCCAGCCCCTCCATCACCCCTGCCACCAGTGAATGCACGGGGCCGATGCTGACAACCACCCGCGGAGCCGCCGACAACGGCAGGCTCCAGCACAATACCAACAGGAGAAACAGATTGCGCAGCATGGTGACCTCGGAAGATAGAATGTTATAATATAACAATTATTTCACCGGAGCTTCACATGGGCAAGCCAATGTCATCGCCGTTTCTGCCGGAACGTCACGATCACAGCGCCTGTATCGACTCGGCACTCGCACAGGCTAGGGCCGTCTGTGCCGAGCAGGGCGGGCGGCTGACACCCCAGCGCCAGCAGATCCTTGAGCTGGTCTGGGAAGAGCACAAGCCGGTCGGGGCCTACACGCTGCTGGAGCGATTGCGCGAACAGGGCCGCAAGGCGGCCCCGCCGACCGTTTACCGGGCGCTGGAGTTTCTACTGGAACAGGGTCTGATCCATCGCATTGAGAGCCTCAATGCCTATACCGGCTGTACCGCACCGGGCACCCCGCACCATGGCCAGTTCCTGGTCTGCAGCCGCTGCCGGCAGGTGGTGGAGGTGGACGTTCAGGGTATCAATCAGCAACTGGATCAAAGTGCCCGCAGCATGGGCTTTGAGATTGAACGGCAGACGGTGGAAATTAGCGGATTATGCACCGACTGCCGGAGCACCAGCCATGAGTAACAACACACCGCTGGTCGAGGCGCAAGGGGTCACCGTCCATTTCGGACCGCGCATGGTACTGGATCATGTCGACCTGGCGGTGCACCGGGGCGAGATCGTCACCCTCATCGGCCCCAACGGCGCCGGCAAATCGACCCTGGTCAAGGTCATGCTGGGGCTGCAACAGCCCAACCACGGCCGGGTGAAGAGCCGTCCCGGCATTCGCGTCGGCTACGTACCGCAGAAGCTCAGCATCGATCCGGTGCTGCCGCTGACGGTGCGTCGCTTTCTCACACTGACCCACCGCTGCAGCGAGACGCGCCTGGCTGAATCACTGCAGGAGGTCGGTGCCGACCATCTTATCGAAAACCAGATGGCCACCCTCTCCGGCGGCGAGACCCAGCGGGTATTACTGGCCCGCGCCCTGTTACGTGAGCCGCAACTACTGTTTCTTGACGAGCCGATCCAGGGGATTGATGTTACCGGCCAGAGCGAACTCTACGACCTCATCTCGCGCCTGCGTGACGAACGCGACTGCGGCATCCTGATGGTCTCGCACGACCTGCACCTGGTGATGGCGCGCACCGATCGCGTCTTCTGCCTCGACCAGCAGGTCTGCTGCACCGGCCACCCGGAACAGCGGCGTTCCCAGGGCCCGACTGGCGGCGAACAGATCATCGCCGGCCCGCTCGACGGACTCGCCCCCTACACCCACCACCATCACCATGAGCCGGACCGCCAAGGCTGGTGCGGCAGCTGCCACCGCGAGGAGAAGCACCATGGATGACTTTCTGTTGCGCGCCCTGCTGGCCGGGCTGACCGTGGCGCTGGTCACCGGCAGCCTCGGCACCTTCGTGGTGTGGCGGCGCATGGCCTACTTTGGCGACACCCTCTCACACTCCGCGCTGCTCGGTGTCAGCCTCGGCGTACTGTTCGACCTGAACCTCAATCTGGCCATCACCCTGGTCTGCCTGCTGCTGGCACTGGGGCTGGTCGCCCTGCAGGGGCAGCGCAAACTCGCCTCCGACACCCTGCTCGGGATTCTTGCCCATAGCGCCCTGGCGCTGGGGCTGGTGGCGATCTCCTTTGCCGAGAATGTACGAATCGACCTGATGGGCTACCTGTTCGGCGACATCCTCGCCGTGGGTAACGGCGACCTGCTGTGGATCGGCATCGGCGCGGTGATCGCACTGCTGCTGCTGCTCTGGCTCTGGCGCCCGCTGCTGGCGATGACCGTGCATGAGGAGCTGGCCCAGGTCGAGGGGGTCAACGTGGCGCGCACGCGGCTGCTCTTCATGCTGCTGATTGCCCTGGTGATCGCCACCGCGATGAAGGTGATCGGCGTGCTGCTCATCACCTCGCTGCTGATCATCCCCGCCGCTACCGCCCGCCACTACGTACGCACCCCCGAACAGATGGCGCTGCTGGCCTCAGTGATCGGCATGCTCGCGGTCAGCGGCGGCCTGTTCGGCTCCTATCGCTGGGACCTGCCCGCCGGACCAGCCATCGTCGTCACCGCCGCCCTGCTCTTTTTCTTCGGCCCGCACTGGTGGTGGCGTAGCGCAGCGACAAGGTAATCGCGCCAGAGGCGCCCCTAAGGCACTACCACCCATCGGCCTCACCGCGAACAACGCAGCCACAGTCCCCTCAAAAAAAAGCGGCCCGTGGGCCGCTTTCTCTGGTTACATCAACGGGTATCCTGACTCATCCCCTACGACGGCGGAACAGCAACTGCGAGCCTAGCAGGGTGAAAAGAAGGAAGGGGCTAAAGGCACCGCCACCACTACTCGCCGCACTGCTTCGGGTGGCATCCAGCGGGAAGGCATCGTCTGCATCCAGCACACCATCGCCGTCATCATCGGTATCTACGGTATCCGGATTACCATCCAGGTCGGTATCCAGCAGGCAATCCGTGCTGCTACTTGAGGCCACAGTGACGGTCGAATCACCAGTTGGACAACTCGCAGCCGCTGCCGCCCCGATTGTATCGACATAGCTTCCTTGCGGGGCCGGTGTACAGCTCGCCGATCCCGTCACATCGGTATAGCTGCCTGCGGCACAGGCGGTTTGTACCAGGGCATCGGCAACGGGGACATAATACCCCGGTGCAGCGGCCACGCAGCTATAGGCACCATAGCTGCCGGCGAGGCAGCTCACGGCACGCGCGGGATCGGCGGGAAAGAGGTCGGTACGGTCGCCCACTCCATCACCATCGCTATCGACATCGGTGATAAAGCTAATCTTGCTGGGAGTGTAGCCCAGTCCATCGTTGTTGACACTGTAGCCGACCAGGTAGAGGTCATATCCGGTACCGGCCGTCAGCCCCGTTACGCTAAAGGTGGTGTCGGTCAGCTCAACCATATCACCGTTGCCTGCGGCAACCACGCCAACCGTTGCCAGAGCGACACTATAATCCCCCCCGGCCTTGACCTGAAGCGAGGTCGGCGCCGCACTGCCCTGCGCCACCACTATCCAGTAACCGGTGGCACTGACGTGAGAGAGTGCACTCAGCGTTTCACTGGTAACACCTGTACCCGTAACCCCCACCCCGGCAAGCCGCGGCACCAGTTCATCAAAATCGGCCCAGACGACGTGTCCACCACGAACCAGTAGTGAAGCGCTGGCAACCTTATCCTTATCCAGTTCATTTAAGAACGCTAGAGGGAGCAAAACATCAAAAAAATAATCAACACCTTCTGCAAGCATGAAAAGTCTAAGGTCGCCCTTGCTCTCGACCGACGACTCATAGTCGTTAATCTCTACTACTTTCGCAGAATTTGCCACCTGCCACACATCCAACGAACTTGTTGATGACCAAAGGACCAGGTTGGGCGGAAAGTTGGGGAAAACATCCAGGTTAATGCTCGGCCAACTGCCACAGGTCTCATAAATCGAGAGCATTTCCTTAAAGTTTGGCATGCGCCAGTCACTGTAACCGGCAGTACGGCTGAGACTTGCCGCCGAGAGTGCGTCGCTCCAGCCCACGACCGTTGCCTCACCGATGGTACAGTCGCCCCCACTCACACCCTCGATGCACTGCTTCCACATCAACCCTGTCTTCAGGTGGGTGACGGTGCCATCACCGTGAACGGAGAAATCGGCCGTGGGGGTACTTTCAACGACAGAACCCAGGGCGCCCCCCGCGCTGCAGACGGCCTGCGCCTCTATCACCATAGCTAACCCAAGCACAAGAATGGTACCAGCACCCCAGCCCCGCATTACGCCCTTTTTATCATGCGTATTCATCATTTATCCCTCAATTTTTTTAAACAGCGGCACAGGCTATACCGTGCTCTATAGCGCGCTCTTTATAGACGCTCCGCGACACTGGCCTCATCATCAGAATGGCGCGCCGCGTACCAACATCACACCGCCCATTTCGCTACTTATTTTTTCCACTGTCAGCGCCGCGCCGGCCGCAAAGGTAACTTGCCATGCTTTGCTCCCTGTAACAGAACTGATGGTAGAGTAATAATCCAATTTTGAATGGCTTACGGTTGAAGCCGAGAAGGTTGGCTTGTCACCAAAATTCGACAGGGTGGGAAAATAATCGGGATCGATATGTCGATTAAACGCGTTTCCACCCCCAAAGTAGAGCAGGCTCTCCAGTTCACGCTTTGAAGGGAGGCGCCAGTCGCTCTTGCCACAGAGCCCTGCCGCATTTACATCGGCCACATACTTTTCAGTATCACAACGTGCCGGGTCAAAGCAGGCGTCACTGCCCACACCGATACCACTATCAGGCACACCCGCCACCCCCCCGTTGGTGGCGGGATTGCTGTCGTACCAGGTATACACCCAGTTGACATCTCTCAGGCCGGCATCGCTAGCCTTCACCTCCCATTCCAGCCCGGTGAACAAATCGATATTGCAACCCCAGTCATCTGGACCCGCCCCAAGGGGGGCCGATGCCGGCAGGTAGGCGCCACTATTTGACATCTTTATGTAGTCCAGACCGGCTGCACCACCGCCCACCTTGGTCACCCGGCCCGCGGCCGCGGCCGGGTCACGGCCGTAGCGGCCATCCTGGCCTGGCATGGAACTGCCATCGCCGGTGTTGGCATCGCTACAGGCAACCAGGGTGTGGCTGCCATCATCGCAGAGGGTCTGGCCGGTATCGGGGAGAAAGGCGGCGTGTAGCGGGGTGACAATCACCGTGGCCAGCAGGGGGCCTAACAGTAACCGGGGTGTAGTCATGGGATAACTCCGTGGTTGATTCACAAACGGCCGTGCTGTGCACCCCCGGAGCCTTGCCCGGAAGGAGCCAGGCGCTCGCCTCGATTTTATGTGGGGATTGTCAATTACAAGCCGGAGGATTGGTAGTCCCAGAATTGGGACTATGCGCTAGTTGCTGTCATGTTGCCGGGCCGCAACAAGATGCCATGACGTCAGGCGGCGGTTGGTGGTGTGGCGCGCCATAAAGCGCCTGGTGTCGCTAACTGCCCAGCCAGAGTGCGGTGAGCTGCGGGCGTCCGTGAACGTTGAATTTATGGCACAGGCGCTTGGTATAGGTACTGACTGTGGCAGTGGTTAACGTTAGGGTTGTTGCAATTTCCTTTGCCGATTTCCCCGTTAATATTTCATTAAGTACCTGTCGTTCGAGTTGGGTGAGTGGCTTGTCTGCCAGCAGGATGCCGTGACTGAGCGCCACCTGTTGATGAAACCACTTCATGGAACGAACAGCGGTAAAGAGCTGCTGTTTTTCTTTATCACCAAAATGCGGTCGGGCATGGTTGATGCGGTAGAAACCAAACCATGACTCGACATCCTCACCCAGGGGAACGGCCACAAAAATCACATCCTGCTTGCCCTGAGCGGCATACATAGCTTGATAGAACTCAGACTCGAACCAGGACCTGGGCATGATTTGGCTATTAATGTTAACGCGGTAATCTCCAGCGGTGCGCAAATTGGCCACGAAGCTGTGATCGATATCCCCTTGCTTCATCCGGCGCAGATGCTCCTTGTAGGTCGCCTGACTCTCAGGCGTATTCTGCAGATGGTGTACCGCCGCCAGTCGCCAGCCATTTATCGGGTCATTCTCAAAGGCGTTAGACATCCGCACTCCACCCACCCAGAAGGCGTACTGGGCATCGATAAGGCGGGAGAGCGATGCCAGAACATAATCCAGCGCCTCATCCGTGCGAGATGCGCCAAATTGACTCATGCCATCCCATAGTTCGTGTAGTAATTGTTCGGTGTCCATATTTATCGCTTGATAGTGAGCAGTGAGAGCGGGCTGTTTCGATAATAACACCACAGCAGTAATCAGAGTGATGGAGCACTCAATAACTGTTTACCACGGCGCTAACTTTTCAGGTGTAGATGGCGATGCTACAGGGCAATACAAGCTATCAGGCAGCAGGTCGAACCAGCCCCCTCCATTGTTCTGAAGTTCTCGCTACAATGCTGCCAGAAATATCTCCCTGAATCGGGTAACATTCACACACCGCTTTCCTCGGATACTTAGGTAAAGAGAACACAGATGGACCCACGCGAAGACCTGACCCGCCACTACCGGTGGCTGCGCCAATACGGCAACAACGACTCCCACAGCGGCAACGCCTCGGTGCGGGTCGAGGAGGACATGTGGGTCACCCCCAGCGGGGCCTGCGCCGATCTGCTCACCCCTGACCGCCTAGTGCGCTGCCAGCTTGATGGCACCCTCGGTGAAGGAGCCTCGCTTGATGCGCGACTGCACCTCATGGTCTATCAGCACAACTCAGCAGCGCGCACAGTGCTCCACAGCCATGGCCCCTATACCGTAGCGATGACCATGAACGGGAAAGACTTCATCCCGCCCGACTTCGAAGGGCAGTACTATTTCGACCGCATCCCGGTGATAACCATTCCTTACGATCGCTATCTGGTCGAGTCCGCGGAAAAAGTCTCCGAAGTGCTGGCTGAACACCCGGTCATGGTGGTCCGTGGCCACGGCGTGTATGCCCAGGCCAAAACGATCAACCTGGCCTATAAATGGACCTGCTCCCTGGAACTCTCCGCCAAAACCGCCTTTCTAGCGCTCCAGGCGGGGATGATTGATTAAAACACCTAACGCAAAGACGCAAAGGAAACAGTGACGAATCAGGGAAAGGTGCTACAGGTGACCACTATACAAACCGGAAATGCAGATGGCGGAAAACTTAACAACTAAAATCTATACACAGCGCGCGGCAAACCGGAGAGGAAACGCATACACCCTCTTTGCGCCTTTGCGGTGAAACATTTTTTATCGAGACAACCATGAACCAATACAAAATCCCGGTGGTGATGACGCTGGCCGGTAACGACCCGACCGGCGGCGCGGGCATCCAGGCCGACATCGAAGCCATCGCCAGCATGGGGGCGCACGCCGCGCCGGTGATCACTGCACTCACGGTGCAGGACACGCTTAACGTGATGCGTCTCGAGCCGGTCGATGCCACCGTGGTCATCGAGCAGGCCCGCGCCATTCTCGAAGACATGCCGGTCGCGGCGATCAAGATCGGACTGCTCGGCACACTGGAAAACATTGAGGTGATCCACACCCTGCTGCATGACTATCCGGACATCCCGGTGGTGTGTGACCCCATCTTGCGCGCAGGTGGTGGCAGCCGACTGGCCAGTGACGAGATGCATGTCGCCATGCGCGAACTGCTATTTCCCTACACCACCGTGCTCACCCCCAACAGCGAGGAAGCACGCACCCTGGCGCACGAGGCGGACACCCTCGATGCCTGCGCGCAGGAGCTGCTCGACAACGACTGCGAGCTGGTGCTGATCACCGGCACCCACGAAAACAGCGACACCGTCGACAACCGCCTCTACGGCAATCACCGCCTGCTGGAGACCTTCTCCTGGGAACGTCTGCCGCACAGTTACCACGGTTCAGGGTGCACCCTCTCCTCCGCAATCGCCGGCCTGCTGGCCCAGGGTCTGGAACCCTTCACCGCGATCCACGAGGCGCAGGAGTATACCTGGGAGGCACTGAAAAACGGCTACCGTATCGGCATGGGTCAGTACCACCCCAACCGCCTGTTCTGGGCAAGAAGTGATGAGGAATGATGATGAATAAACTGCCGCGCGGCCTTTACGCCATCACCGACAGCAAACTACTGTCACCCGAGCGCATGGTAGAGGCCGTGGCATTGGCCATCCAGGGCGGCGCCGTGATGATCCAGTACCGCGACAAGGGCGACGATCCGATGCGCCGCCAGTGGGAGGCCTCCGACCTGAGCAACATGTGCCGCCCACTGGGAGTGCCGCTGATCATCAATGACGATGTGGAGCTGGCCGCCCAGGTCATGGCAAGGGGAGTGCACTTGGGTAAGGGCGATGCCGACATCGCATCGGCGCGAGCCAAACTCGGGCCCAACGCGATCATCGGTGTCTCCTGCTATAACGATCTCGCTTGTGCCCTCGCCGCAGAGAAGGCCGGTGCCGATTACATCGCCTTCGGCAGCTTCTTCCCCTCACGCACCAAGCCCAGTGCAGTCAAGGCCGAGGCTGAACTGCTGCGCCAGGCGAAACAGCAACTGAGCATCCCGGTGGTTGCGATCGGCGGCATCACCACCGACAATGGCGCACAGCTGGTGGAAGCCGGCGCCGACATGCTCGCCGTGATCACCGAGCTCTTCGGTCAGGCCGATGTCCTCGGCGCCGCCGAAAAATTCAGCAGATTATTTGAATAACAAAAGCTCTGACGCAAAGGTCGCAAAGGAACCTCAAGTAACAACAATGTGATGGTTCCGCTATTCAGCATAACTGTGACTGAACAGTATTAGACTGTTTTTCTTTGCGCCTTTGCGTTGAAAATTTTTTTTGCAAGGACAATAACCATGCCCCATTCACACGAACTTTTTGAAGCCGCCCAGAAACACATCCCCGGCGGGGTCAACTCGCCGGTGCGCGCTTTCAAGGGGGTCGGCGGCGAGCCGATCTTCTTCAAGCGCGCCGAGGGCGCCTACACCTTCTCCGAATCTGATCAGAAATACATCGACTACGTCGCCTCCTGGGGGCCGATGGTTGCCGGCCACGCCCACCCGGACGTGATCAAGGCCGTCCAGGAGACCGCGGCCAGCGGCCTCTCCTTCGGCGCCCCCACTGTGCTTGAGACCGTGATGGCAGACATGCTGTGTGAGCTGGTGCCCTCGATGGACATGGTGCGCATGGTCAGTTCCGGCACCGAGGCGACCATGAGCGCCATCCGTCTTGCCCGTGGCTACACCGGGCGCGACAAGATCGTCAAGTTCGAGGGCTGCTACCACGGTCACTCCGACTCGCTACTGGTCAAGGCCGGTTCCGGCGCCCTGACCCTCGGCGTGCCCAACTCCCCCGGCGTACCAGCGGCGCTGGCCGAGCACACAGTCACCCTGCCGTTCAACGACATCGACAAGGTGAAGGAGGCGTTCAGCCACATCGGCGGCCAGGTCGCCTGCATCATCGTCGAGCCGGTGGCGGGCAACATGAACTGCATCCCGCCGGTGCCCGGCTTCCTCGAGGGACTGCGCGAGGTGTGCGACGAGTACGGCAGCGTGCTCATCTTCGACGAGGTGATGACCGGCTTCCGCGTCGCCCTCGGCGGTGCCCAGGCCCACTACGGCATCCGCCCCGACATGACCACGCTAGGCAAGGTGGTCGGCGGCGGCATGCCGGTCGGCGCCTTCGGCGGCAAGCGCGAGATCATGGAAAAGATCTCCCCCCTCGGCCCGGTCTATCAGGCCGGTACCCTCTCCGGCAATCCGGTGGCGATGGCCGCCGGGCTGGCCACACTCAAGCTGGCTGAGCAACCCGGCTTCTACGAAGGGATCAGCGCCAAGGTGGAGAAACTGGTCAACGGCATCATGGCCGAAGCGAAAAAGGCCAACATCCCGATGAGTGAAAATCACGTCGGCGGCATGTTCGGCCTCTTCTTCACCGAGGAGGCGAAGATCACCTCCTTCGGCCAGGCAGTGGAGAAGTGCAATACGGATCGCTTCAAGCTCTTCTTCCATGGCATGTTGAACGAAGGGATCTACCTGGCCCCCTCCGCCTTCGAAGCGGGCTTCGTCTCTGCCGCCCACAGCGACGAGGACATCGAAGCGACCGTTGCCGCCGCAGGCAGGGTGCTGGCCAGCCTTTAATCCTGGCCCGGCCGCCAAATGAAAGAAGCCGCCCAGCGGGCGGCTTCTTTCATTTTGGACAATACGGGGCGCCTGACGGCGGTACCCTACGCCGTAGGTTTGCCGAATCGTGCGAGGCAAACCGGTCGCAAATCACAGGCATTCGTATAAACGTTTTCCAAATACAAAAAAGCCACTCATGGTTGAGCGGCTTTTTTACGTAAACTATCCTCAACCCGCAGGGGTTTGATGCGGTTCATGAAACGCTTGCGCAACTCACGTTGAAGCCGGGCGATATGGGCAGGACTGCTGGTCACCTCGCCATCTCGCCAGCTACCACAGCAGGCGACCACCACATAACGGGCACCGGCTTCGGCCAGGTGAGGCAACTCTTCGGTATGAAACTTTAGATAGTCCATATAATTACTGACGTATTTTACTCAGGATTTATTCCAAGGCTAGTTGCGATGGTTCCAAATGCAATAAAACAACGATAAAACAGCGATGAAAAAAATCCGACGGTAGAATAGTCAGATGGACACTATCTCCGCCCTCTTTGACTGGATCAGCGCCAACCCCGGCTGGGCGGGTGTCGGGGTATTCCTTATCGCCTTTTTTGAGTCCCTTGCCCTGGTCGGGCTGCTTCTCCCGGGCGCGGCAATGATGTTCGGCGTCGGTGCGATGGTCGGCACCGGCGTCCTGCCACTGTGGCTAACTCTGGTATGGGCTGCATTCGGCGCCATCGCCGGTGACGGAGTTAGCTTCTGGCTGGGGCGGCGTTACCACATGCAGGTAAAGACTATGTGGCCGCTACGCAAGCACCCGGAGCTTATTGCCAGGGCCACCCATTTTTTTTACCGCCACGGCGGCAAGAGTATCCTTCTCGGCCGCTTCGTCGGACCTATCCGGCCGGTGATTCCTGCTGTAGCCGGTATGCTGGAGATGCCAACCCGACGATTTATCCTGTTCAATATCATCTCCGGCACCCTCTGGGCACCGGTCTATGTCTTTCCCGGCATGATCTTCGCCACCTCACTCGGCCTGGCCGCTGAGGTCGCTTCACGCCTTGCGGTACTCATCGGTACCCTGCTGGGCCTGTTGTTTATGGCACTGTGGCTACAGAAACATCTGTTCAACTGGCTGCACCGTCACACTTGGCCATGGATGCACCGCACCCTCACCTGGGCCCGCCTGCACCCTGTGATGGGCGAGATCCCGGCAGCATTGATTGACCCGGAACATCCAGAGGCGCGAGGCCTGTCATTGCTCGCGCTGGTGCTGCTCGTGACCTCACTGCTCTTCGCTCTGGTGCACCACGCTGTGGGCCAGAACGAACTGCTGATCAACCTGAACGACTACCTCTATTACACCCTAGAGGCATTGCGTACCCCCTGGATGGACCACTTTCTGGTGGCGCTGAGCATGCTGGGCGACTGGCAGGTGCTGCTACCTTTGCTATTAGTAATGACCTGCTGGCTGTGGCTTGAGCAGCACAGGCAGGCGCTCTGGCATTGGCTTGCTGCGGTCGGGGTCGGCGCTCTAATCAGCTTCAGCCTACGCTGGACTAGCGCGGTGACTAAGGGTCCGCTGACGGACAGCATCCATAGCGGACCCTTAATGACGGCGATGGCGGTGTACGGCTTTCTCGCGATACTTATCGCCCGTGAATTACCGCAGCAAAAACGCTGGCGGGTCTACGCTATCATCGCTTGTTTCGTGCTGGCGATCGCCTTTGCCCGTCTCTATCTGGGAGCCCATCGCCTCTCCGGGGTATTGGGCGCTCTGACGCTCGGCATGGCCTGGATCTCTTTGCTGGGGATCGGTTATCGCCACCACCCGGCCAAGCCTTTATCACCCCGCGCACTCGCCGCCGTCGCCCTCACCACCCTGCTCCTGAGTGGTAGCTGGCACAGCTGGCAGCACCATGAGACAACACTCTCCCGTTATACGATCACTGAGGAGATCAACTACCTTGTCCAGAGCGAGTGGCGACAGGGGCAATGGCAACAGTTGCCCGCCTATCGATCCGACCTGCGCGGCACCCATGCCCATCCACTGAACCTGCAGTATGCCGGCCACCTTGCTGTGCTCAAGATGGCTTTGAAGCAGCAGGGGTGGCATAGCCCACCGCCCTTAACGGGGGTGAGCTGGCTGACCTGGCTCAATCATGAGACCCCGCTAGAACGCCTGCCGGTCTTGCCCCAGGTGCATGACGGCCATAACGAATCACTGTTGCTGGTCAAGGTGGCGGATGGAGAAAAGGCACTGCTGGCGCTGCGCCTGTGGCCGAGCAACCACCGGCTAAAGCCGGCAGACACGCCGCTTTGGATCGGCAATGTCAGCCTGCTTCGCCCGGTAACGCAAAGCGGTGTCAGCGCCCCGCGTACCCAGGCCGATTTTGATCTCCCCTTGCGACAATTCCTCGAAACCCCGCTGCCGCTGCGCGGGCAGGTCACCCAACGGCCACGGCAACAGGAGGGCTGGAACGGCGAGGTGGTACTGCTCGCCGCCCCCTGATGCCCTAGTGGTCCTGCATAACCGACGGGGGCGGGCAGGTAATCACCCCACAGGCGGCGGTGTCATCCACGCTCCCCTGAAGCTCCCGGAGACTGTCCCGATATTGCCCGATGTCCGGGGCGAGGTCGATGGCGCAACACACCGCCGCCTGTGCCGCTGCCCCGCAGTGCCGATGCGCAAGGGCATAGGCAAGATTGTTCCACAGTGCGGCATGGGCCGGATCGGCTTTCAGGCCAAACCGGTAACTGGTTTCGGCCTCCTCATGCCTTCCCAGCCGATAGGCCAAATTACCCCGTGCCAGCCAGGCCAGGGTTGAATCCGGCCAGCGTTCAGTCGCTGCACGATAAGCGGTGAGTGCAGCGGCATCTTGCCGACTCTGCTCGAGAGCCACCGCCGCTTCAATCGTGTGTATGGCATCCGCACTCACGGGGATACTGGCTGGCGGAATGATCACCCTTGCCCAGAAATCCGCCCGTCGCCAGGTCTTCTTGAACAGGCCCATCGACACCACATAGCGCCGTGTCACACCAGAGCGCAGAATGAGCTTGCCCGCATTCAGGTCATATCCGATCAGCACCGCGTAATGCCAGCGCGGTAACCACTCAAATCCGAGATTTTGCAGCACCAGCACCGGATTGCCTGCCGCGACCTCACGCAAGGCAGACTCCAGCGACGGCGCCAGCGGATAGACCAGCATGCCGTAACGGCGTGCTGTGGCCTCCATCTCCACCGTAACACTCCCCTCACGCTGCGGCAGGTAGACCTTGTCGGTCAGGCCATCCGGCACCACCGAAACGCGCCGATAGACGAGCATCGTCGCCAATGCCGCCGGACCACACTGATAGCGCGACTGTGCAAAAAAAGGAGTGTTATCCAGTTCCCATGCTAGCGGTATCTGCTGCGGGGGGACCTGCTGCAAGCGGCTGCTCTGCAGGGTATGGCTGCAAGCCCCAAGGAAAAGTAGCAGCGATAGCGCACCGACTAACCGGCAGGTGCGCCGGTACATGAGCATCGGCAACCGGCTATTTATTGATGGAGTGGACGAAGGGGAAGATATCCGTCGCACCAAGCATATCGGTGATGATAAACACAATAAACACCACCAGCGCGACGCCCAGGACATCCCCCCCTGCCGGCATCTCGGCCAGATGTTGGTTAAGTTGCCGGATCTCCTCATCGGTCAGTGCGGCAACGCGGGCTTTTGCCGCAACCGGCTCAACATCGAGCTCGATCAGCTGCTCCAGCACCGTCTGGCGGTCGAACACCCCCACCAGTACCTCACGGTCTAATTGCTGTCGTGTCTGCTGCAATGCCGTCGTCGTACCCACCATGGCCGCATTAGCCGGGGACAACTGTCCGCCCAGCAGTGCCATCATTGCCAGGAACATACCGATCCGCCGGATCAAATTCGACGTTCTCATCACCGCCTCTCCTATTCTCGACCTGCCTCTAGTCAAATCTAGTTGAGAGGGGGAAGAAAGCCATGCGGTTACCGAGCGACTATGGCCACCCTTTGTGCCACCGGATTTTTTACTGCAACGTGGGCTAGCAACGGTCCCTGGAATTCGCCAGCAAACCGGCAATGCGCTTAAGCCGTTCCAGCGGATCATCGAGCTGCAGCATGTGCTGCTTTTGTGCCAGATCGAGCGGCAACAGTTCCACCAGGCGTGCACCGACCCAGACACTGTCATCGTAGGCCTTCGGCATGGTCAGGTAAGGATGTCCCAGCGCATCGATGATGCGCTGCAGCCTGGTGACAAGTTCGCTGTACTCTCCCGGCACCGCAACCGCAGGCTCATTGGGCAGCAACTCCACCTCGGCAACCATTAACCGGTTGGGCTCGGTCCACCGCTCGAGGATGCGAAAGCGCTGCTCTCCGGTGAAGGTGATACCCAGCAGGCCATCACGCCGCTGTTCCCAGTAGCTGATGCGCCCCAGCGTACCGACATCGTAGACCTCCGGGGCGTCGCCAACCTCACTGCCATCGCGGATCAGCACGACGCCAAAACCGCTTTCCTGCCGCAGACAACGGCTGATCATATCCAGGTAACGAGCCTCGAAGATCCGCAATGCCAGCGGGCCACCGGGAAACAGCACCGAACGCAGGGGGAAAAGCGGGATACTATGCCTGTTCATAGCCTTTACGGTGTTCCCCCCCAGCGCGCCGCAAGCTGTTGCTCAATGCCGAGGTGATCGAGGATGCGTGCCACTACGAAGTCGATCAGCTCATCCACTGACTCTGGCTTGTGATAGAAGCCGGGACAGGCCGGCATGATGGTCACCCCGAGCAGCGCCAGCTTGTGCATGTGCTCCAGGTGAATCGCCGAGAAGGGCATCTCGCGAGGGACCAGAATCAGCTGACGCCGCTCCTTGATCATCACGTCTGCCGCCCGTTCGATTAGGGTATTACTCGCCCCAGTGGCAATCGAAGAAAGCGTGCCGGTCGAACAGGGGCAGACCACCATCGAGTGCGGCGCGTTCGAGCCACTGGCCACCGGCGCCATCCACTGCTCCCGACCAAACACCTGCAACTGTCCCGGGCGCGTACCGAAACGCTCGCTGAAAAACGTCTGCATCGCTTCGGGACGCCCCGGCACCTGCAAGTCGGTCTCGGTGGCCAGCACCACCTGGGCAGGAGAGGAGACCATCAGGTAGACATCGCGACCGGCCTCGAGCAAACACTCGAGCAAGCGCAGTCCATAGGGGGCGCCGGAGGCTCCGGTCATGGCCAGGGAAACGGCGTTGTTGTTTTTTGGCATAGAAAACGGCAGGTGGACCTGGGGTGTTATGGAATCTTCTTAGGATAGCCTGTGGGGAGGGCTAGGGGAAATGGTTGTAGGCTGGATCGATGGGTGGTTGCCTATTGTATCGCAGTCGTGACGTGGATTTAATGCAGGGTCTCACCCCCGCCGGCGAGGTACTTTCTTGTGGCGACAAGAAAGTACCCAAAGAAACGTTCCCGAAACTCCTGCCCTACGGGTGCTTGTTCCAGGAGGGCTACTCGGCGGGAATTGACGGGTTTTAAAACCCCTTCGTTTGACTGTCCCAATGAATCTGGACAAAGAATGATTACTGACTTCTGAATAGTGCTGCCAAACGGAGCGGTTTTTTCCCGTTAGGCGCAACCGAGCATCGCAGTCATTTCAGGGGAAGTGAAGGCATGTTTGAGCAAGGCGGCCTTTCGCCTCGCGAGTTGCCTGAACGACCTGAAATGACAAGAAGGCCGCTCTCGCACATCCAAGTGCTTCCTGCACGTCGCGCGGGCACCGCGAAGAGGAAACTACCCCACCTTTAGGCTCTCAAGTAACTTCCCATGAATCCCTCCAAACCCGCCATTACTCATCACCAGGATATAATCCCCCGCCCTCGCCTCGGCAAGCACCGCGCTCAACAACTGCTCGAAATTTTCACAGGAAGTCACCGACTCCGGCGCCCCCTCCGGCAACTGCCAGCCCAGGTCCTTGGGGGTATAAATGAACACCCTGTTAGCACCAGCGAGTGAAGGCAACAGGGTCTCCTTATGCACGCCCATGCGCATGGTGTTGGAACGCGGTTCGAGCACGGCGAGGATACGCGCCTCACCCACCTTGTTGCGCAGGCCGGCCAGGGTGGTGGCGATGGCGGTGGGGTGATGGGCAAAGTCATCGTAGATACGGATACCGTTGGCCTCACCGCGCAGTTCCATACGACGTTTAACATTTTTGAACCGGCACAGCGCCTCGACGGCTTGCGCCGCCGGCACTCCGGCATGGCGCGCCGCGCCAATGGCGACCAAGGCATTGCTCACATTGTGCGCACCAAGCAATTCCCATTCGACCGTGCCCTGGGACTCACCGCGCCAGCAGACCTCAAAGCGGCTGCCGTCTTCCGTCGCGTTGCCGACCGACCAGCCACTGTCGCTACCGGTGGCCTCGCACGGTGTCCAGCACCCCATCTTGAGTACCACATCGAGGTTGGCGTCATCGGCCGGGGCGAGGATCAACCCCTCGCCGGGTACGGTGCGCACAAGGTGATGGAACTGGCGCTGGATCGCAGCCAGATCAGGGAATATGTCCGCATGATCGAACTCCAGGTTGTTCATCACCAGGGTGCGCGGGTGATAGTGGACGAACTTGGAGCGCTTGTCGAAAAAGGCGGTGTCGTACTCGTCCGCTTCAACCACGAAGAAGGGACTGCCGCCGCGGCGGGCGGAGAGGCCGAAATTCTGCGGAATGCCACCGATGAGAAAGCCCGGCTGGATACCGGCATACTCCAGGATCCACGCCAACATCGAAGCAGTGGTGGTCTTGCCATGGGTACCGGCCACCGCCAGTACCCAGCAATCACGCAACAGGTTGTCGCTCAGCCACTGCGATCCAGAGGTGTAGGGCAGGCCACGGTTAAGTACATACTCCACCGCCGGGTTGCCGCGGGAAAGCGCATTGCCAATCACCACCATATCCACATCAGCCGGGATCGCCTCTGGCCCATAACCCTCATACAGGGCAATGCCCTGCTCCTCCAGTTGGGTACTCATCGGCGGATAGACACCCGCATCCTGGCCGCTCACCTCGTGACCAAGCGAGCGCGCCAACAGCGCCACACCGCCCATGAAGGTGCCGCAAATGCCCAGAATATGTACTTTCAAAGCGTTATCCTCTAACTATTTGAGACCTGTCACTTGAAACGTGTTATCCCACGATTCCGCTCAGGCTCAATGCAATCAGTGTGTAGCCAATGGCGAACAGTATCCCCATCTCTAGCGACACATTTAGCGCATGGCGAAAGATGTGCGCCGCCACCACGACATTCCAGAGTAACAACAGCAGGGAGAGCAACATCGCCAGCTCCGCCATTCCTCCGCCCGCATAAAAAAGAGCGGTCAGCGGCAGCGCCAGCAGCCCTAGCAGTACCTCGCAGCCTGCCAGTGCGGTCAGTGTCTGGGTCACGCGTCCATGCAATCGATGCAACAGCAACAGCCCGTGCACCAGCGCAACCATGATCAGCGTTCCTGCCAGAGCCGACAGCAGTGCCATGAACGGAGACAAGCTGAACAGCCCCAGCAACACACCGGTGCCCAGATGCGCAATTAACGCTAGAACCAGCAGCGTGGTGGATGCCGGCAATGCCTGCGGTCCCTGCCGCAATATGGCAATCGAGACGATCGCCCGAAAAAGTGCTCCCATTATTTCGTGTGTCCGTGACAATGCCGAGGAATGATCAGCATGATACCACTCACCAAGGCAGATACGAGAGTCGAGGGAAGGTACTCGCTAACAAACCGTACGCGCAGCGCGCTCCCCCCCTCGAATCCTTCCCCTCGACTCTCGTATCTGTCCTTCCGGTATACTGTTCTCTTTTGCTTATGGATTCCGTTTGCGCATGACTGCCCTCTATATCGACACCCCGGAACAGCTCACCGCCCTGTGCGAACAACTGCGCCACCACGACTGGCTTACCCTGGACACCGAGTTCCTGCGCGAGAAAACCTACCGCCCACGGCTCTGCCTGCTGCAGGTGGCCAACCCGGAGGTGATCGCCTGCATCGACCCCCTGGCTCTGGACGATCTCTCACCCCTGCTGGAGGTGCTTTACGACACCGGCATTACCAAGGTGTTACACGCGGCGCATCAGGACCTGGAGATCTTCTTCGAGATGCGCGGCAACCTGCCGACGCCGGTGTTCGACACCCAGATCGCCGCTACCCTCCTCGGTCATGGCGACCAGATCGGCTACGGCAACCTGGTCAAGGCTGAACTGGGCATCGAACTGGACAAGGCCCACGCCCGCACCGACTGGTGCCATCGCCCACTGGACGACGCGCAGCTCCACTACGCCGCAGATGATGTGCGCCACCTGCGCGAGATTTACCTGCGCCAACGCCAACAGTTGGCTGAACTGGGACGCGCGCAGTGGCTACAGGCCGACTTCGACAGCCTGGTCGACCCAGCCCGCTACAGCAATCCTCCGGCAACCGCATGGCTGAGGGTCAAAGGTACCAACCGCCTGCGCGGTGTGCAGCTAGCGGTACTGCAGTCGCTTGCCGCCTGGCGCGAACAGCAGGCACAACAAAGTAACCGGCCGCGACGCTGGATCATCAAGGATGAAGTCCTCCTCGACCTGGCCAAGCAGATGCCCACCGACGAAGCTCGCCTGCGTCGTATCCGTGGTCTGGAGGATGGCAGCGTTCAGCGCCATGGTGCAGGCCTGCTAAAGCTGATTGGCGAGGCCAAACAACTACCGAAAGAAGAGTGGCCTACACTGAAAGAGGGGCAACGTCTGGTGCCGCAGCAGGAACCCCTGGTGGATCTGCTAATGGCGCTGCTGCGTGAACGTTGCCGACAGCAATCGATCACCCCCAGCGCCGTCGCTGGTCGCCGAGAGCTCGAACAACTGGTGTTAGGTGTATCAGACATCCCACTGCTGCACGGCTGGCGTGCCGCCATTGCCGGCCAGGCACTGCAGTCGCTTCTGCATGGTGAACTGACACTGCGAATCGAAGAGGGACAGCTTGTAGTCGGAGACAAGTGACAGGTTTCAAGTGGCAAGATACGCAAAACTCATAACCTCCGCCGCCAGCTGTCAGTTTATGGTTGCCCGGCAGGAGACTGCTCCCGTAGTTCAAACCATTCACCAAGAGGGCTCGGCTACTCTTGCCACTTAATCCAATGAGCGTGTTAAGCGATACACACTATCGATTCCCCTGGCGTAAAGGGAATCGCTTTGAGTTGCTAGTGGATGGCGAACGATTCTACCCGGCCATGCTGCAGGCCATCCGTCTTGCCGAACGCTACATCCTGCTGGAGTTCTACCTGTTTGAATCGGGCCGCATCGCCGATGATTTTATTGACACCCTGCTTGCCGCCGCCGCACGCGGTGTCGCCATCTACTTGCTGCTGGACGACTTCGGCGCTTACAAACTCACCACCCGCGACCGTCAGCGTCTGCGCGAAGGTAAAATCCAGCTCAGCTTCTACAATCCCATGCATTACGGTGCACTGCGCCGTAACCTGTTTCGTGATCACCGCAAACTGCTGGTAGTGGATGGACATACCGCCTTTACTGGCGGCGCCGGGATCACCGACAGTTTCGACACCCGCCCCCCCCTCGATGGCTGGCATGATGTCATGCTCCGCATAGACGGACCGTGCGCGGCCGACTGGACTCAACTGTTCGAGCAGACCTGGAACAGCTGGGCCAGTCCACCGCTCGAGCTGCCGCAACCACAGGGCAGAGACTACCCCGGCTCACAACCTGGTCGTCTCGTTCTCAATGCGCCAAGCCGCATGGAGCTAAAACGCACCCAGATTAAACACCTACGCGGCGCCGAACAGCGAATCTGGTTGGCAACCGCCTATTTCATCCCCGCCTGGAAAATCAAACGGTTGTTGCGCCGCGCGGCTCACCACGGCGTTGATGTACGGCTGCTATTGCCGGGCCCTCTTACTGACCACCCGGCGGTGCGTCACGCCGGACGCCGTTTCTACGACGGCCTGTTGCGCAACGGGGTACGAATCTTCGAGTACCAGCCACGCTTCCTGCATGCCAAAGTACTTCTCTGCGACGACTGGATCTCCATCGGTTCAAGCAACATCGACCGCTGGAATCTGCGCTGGAACCTGGAAGCAAACCAGGAACTCGCCGACCCGGCCCTGGCCGCCGAGGTCGAAAGCCTGTTTGAAAGGGATTTTTCCGACAGCCTTGAAATCCATTACGAAACCTGGTTTCGCCGTCCCTGGCACCGCCGCCTGCTGGAATGGTTCTGGGGCAAGGTGGACCGGTGGCTGGAGCGCCGCAGTCAGCAACGCAAGGGGGAGCTAAAGTAACCCCGGCGACGCTCCATATCCCGTGATCCCTATTGAAGGTTCTCCAAACGTTCTCTAAGATAGGGAGAACATTTGGAGAACACTCATGCTACCTTCCCGCCAACAGGATACCTACCTGTTCATCCGCAATCATATCGCCCGTCATGGCCGCGCGCCCTTGCTGGAGGGGATTGCCAGGGGGGCTGGGGAACCGCTCCAAAGGGGGGGGGACCGCTGCGTCCAGTCCCTGGCCAAGGAGGGCCTGATCACCCTGCAGCCGGGACGCCACCGGAGCACCCGGCTGGCCGACGGCGAGTGGCCGCAGCCCATTCTGCCCCTGGCGGGCAAGATTGCCGCCGGCAGCCCTATCGAGGCGATCCAGGGAGAGGAGGAGATCAATCTGGCCGAATTTTTCATGGGCGCCAACCGCTTTGTGCTCAAGGTGCAGAGGGATTCGATGATCGAGGCCGGTATCCTCGACGGCGACATGGTGGTGGTAGAGCGTTGCCAGCAGGCCGCTGACGGCGACATCGTCGTGGCCCTCATCGACGGTGAGGAGGCCACCCTCAAGCGCCTGCAAAACCACTGCGACGGCACCGTGACCCTACACCCGGCCAACAACGCCCTGCCCCCCCTGCGCTACTCTGCCGCACGGGTCCGCATCCAAGGCTACCTAGTCGGCCAGCTGCGCAGTTATTGCTGAGGGTCGGACAAATGGAACCTCCCTTAGAATATTGCCCCTATCGCTGGCCCCGGGCCATCGTGCTGGTGGACATGAACGCCTTTTTTGCCTCGGTGGAGCAGCGCGATTTTCCCGAACTGCGCGGCCAGCCTGTCGCCGTGACCAACGGCGTCGAAGGCACCACCATCATCACCAGCTCCTATGAGGCACGCGCCTTTGGCGTGCGTACCGGGATGCGTCTGAAGGAGGCGCGCCGCCTCTGTCCCGGGCTAATCCAGCGCCCTACCCGGCCGCAGATCTATGCCGCAGTTTCCAGCGCAATAATGGAGGCGCTGGGCGGCGTCTGCCCCGATATGGAGGTCTTTTCCGTGGACGAGGCTTTCCTCGATGTCACCGGCTGCCAGCGCCTGCACGGCACCCCGGTACGCATCGCACGGCTGGCTCAGCGTCAAGTATGGGAGGTCTCCGGCCTGCACTGCTCGGTGGGTATCAGTGGTGACAAGACCACCGCCAAGTTTGCCGCGAAGCTGCACAAACCCAACGGATTTACCGTGATCCCACCATGGGAGGCGCGCGCACGGCTGGCCGAGGTGCCCACCACCGATTTATGCGGGATCGCCGAGGGCATCGGCGGTTTTCTTGCCAGCCATGGCATCCGGCACTGCGGCGAGATGCACCGGCTGCCGGTCAGCGTACTGGCCAGCCGCTTCGGCAACCTGGGACGACGCATCTGGCTGATGTGCCAAGGCGAGGATCCAGACGACATTCACCAGGAGGTCGCGCCACCCAAATCGATTGGTCACGGCAAGGTCCTGCCACCGGGGACATGCGACAAGGAGCTGATCCTCACCTACCTGCAGCACATGAGCGAAAAGGTCGGCGCACGGCTGCGCCGCCACCAGATGATGGCGCAACGTTTCCTTGTCGGCTGGAGAGACGAGCATGGCTGGGTTGGCGACAAGCTGCGCCTGCCACTACCCGGTGATGACGGCCGCGCCATCTTCCACCTCTGCCACTTAGCCCTCGGCACCCATTGGCTCGGCAGTCCGGTCATCCAAATTCAGGTCACTGCCCTGGATCCCCGACCGGCACGTCAACAGCGGGACCTCTTTGAGGATATCGACCGGCATGAGAGAGGTAACCGGGTGATGGATGAGGTCAATCAGCGCTACGGCAGTTTTACCCTGGCCCCGGCGCGCCTGCTGCAACGCTCGGCCATGCCCGATGTCATCGCCCCTGCCTGGAAACCGACGGGGCATCGCAAGACCGTCTGATGGATGTTGCTCACCACAAAGTCGCGAAGGAACCCGTTTTGATCACTTCAGGGTCATGTCGCACACACCGCCGCCTCCGCCGCCCGGTTGCAACAACGTCCTCAGACCAATCCATGGTTCCCTTTGCGTCTTTGCGCCTTTGCGGTGAATATTTTTTTTAAAGGGCCAACACGATGTGTGGAGAGGCACTGTACAAGTATGAAGGAAGAGAGGTGCGCAGTGCCTTCCCAACACCCGGGGCGCGCCTGCCGGTGGCAAGGCGTCATGGCGCTCTCGCACTGTTGCCATGGGGAAGACGCCGCAACGAGAGCGGCACACTGCCATTTGGCGGCTGGGCGCACCTGGAGGCTATCAGGGGCGGAAAGTGGGATCGCTGGCAACCACGACCAGTGCGACTGGTGCTTCGCGCCTTCATGGAAACCGATATTCAGGGAGAGGATTACTGGTTCGAGCTGCACAGTGGACAGTGGGTACAAGGGGTGGTCGCACATGATGGGAGAGAGCAACGAGTCTATGTAGTCACCATCACCCCGGAAATGCCGGAGGCCCTACACCAACGCTGGCCACGAATCATCACAGCATAAATGGCCTCGAAAATTGCGGAGAACAGAGCAGATTAAGACATTATGGCTCGCGAAGCGAAGCATCCACGATACCCTTCTCGGCAAGCAGCACGGACCTAATGAAGTTGACTGAGCAATTCCAGCGCCGGGACAGGATCGGCCAACACCAAAAGCATTGCTACCAGCAGCAGCAACGCAGGAAGCATACCGGTTTCTTTTGCATCTGAGTGTTTCGCCTGCATGGTTCACCCCCATTAGTATCCAAGACACTCCATAGACAAAGAGATAGCACAGGAAAGAACACTGTATAGGGGGAGAGCCTGGACAAATAATGAGGACAACAAAAAAAGCGGTGGCCGACACACATCAGCCACCGTTTTTTTACTGGAATATCCTGTGATTAGCGCTTTTTCATAGATTTACGCTTAACTGAAGGTTTTTTCTTTGCCGGCACCTTTTTTTTCGCTAGAGGCGCCTTCTTCGCCGGCGCCTTCTTCACAGGCGCCTTCTTCAC
>JBFFNE010000024.1:0-34686 GCA_041563315.1 Thiohalomonadaceae bacterium | reverse complement strand
TTTCGGGCTTCTGCCACCTGCGGCAAAAAACCTGTTCCTGGTTACCGAATTAAAACTCAAGGCTACCCCGCTTGGCATCACTAAAATCGAACTTGGTGCACAGGGCGGGCGGCTCAGCTTTGCCCCTGAACCGAACATCGACCCGATGAAAATTATCTCGCTGATCCAGACCCGGCCGCAGGAGTACAAGCTGGACGGGCAACAGAGATTGAAGATAGTAAGAGCGCTGGATGACCTTGACACACGACACAAGGAGATTGAAGAACTTCTCAAACGATTTGCTGCCTGAACCGTGGCTCAGACAGAAGGAGTCTCCCAGGAAAGAGAACATTTCTATTTGTGATCAACAGCATAGTAGTTGCGTGCAAACACAGGATATTTAATAATCGGCGTTAGCATATAATTGATAGGGTCTTTAGGGGTTCTAAACTACCACCGGAATGACAGACCTTGTCATGACAAACACGACAATAACTGTTACAGGGAGTGGGGATATGTCTACGGTAAAACATCGTTTCTATGGGACATGGAGTGCGTTGCCCCTGTTAGTCGTACTACTACCCTTCAGTGAAATCTCCACTGCAAGCAGTTACCTGCAGGAACTGGAAAATGAGGCTGCCGCCAGCGCTAGCGGCAGCCAGTCAGAAACACCAGCAGAAAAACCCGAGAAACCCGAATGGACACCCAGTCAGACCATCCTGAAAGAAAATATCGATCCCGGCCTAAATAAAAAGCAATTTGAGGAAGCACTCAAGAGCCGTTTTTACGGCAGCTTCCTGTTCTATTCCTCTCTTAGTACCCATAAACAACAGCAAGTCTACAAAGAGTATCTGGCCAACAACGAGATCGAACACCTGCGAGAGATAATTAAAATCCAGATGACTAATTAATTATATTTCAGCAATGGCTCATTATTGGCTGGTTGTTCCTGCATGGGAACTCCGCCGGGGCCTGGGCCGGCACGGGCAACGTCATGCTTCCAGCAGACTGCACGAAATATCCGGGGTAATACCCGTCACTCAAAGCCACCGAAGGAAACAGACTCTATGAGAATATCTGTCTCAATACCCGCCATGATGCGAAGCGCACTGGCAATATTGGTGATGCCAGCTCTCGTGCAGGCGGTCGAGGTCAAGCTAACCCCAGAGAAGGATTCGCTGGAAATTAATTATCAAGGAAAAATGGTGCGCATCGAGCGCCAGCAGGACCCGAGTCACCAGCTTGACGAGGCTTGGGCTAAAACATCCCGCAAGTGCCCTCCTTTCTGTCCCCAACCGCTCAATGTCGCCCCTGGCGTGAAAACCGTTGGGGAAGTCGAAGTTTTCGATTTCATGGAGAAAAAGCTCAACAACGGCACCGGTCTGCTCATCGATTCACGTGTTTCCGCCTGGCACAAAAAGGGCACTATTCCCGGCTCCATCAACATTCCCTTCACCGAATTTGAGCGCAAACCAACGGATCCTGAATTAGCCAAGGCAATGAAGCGCATCGGCGCCAAACGTCGCAGCCAGGTCAGTTTTGTTGACCACGCCTGGGACAAAACACTACAGACCGTCGGGGTCAATACCCAACGCAGTGGATTCTGGGATTACAGTGAGTCGCCGGACCTGTTGCTATGGTGCAATGGTCCCTGGTGTGGTCAGTCGCCGCACGCTATCCACGGCCTGCTAGAGCTGGGCTTTCCTGCCGAGAAGATCTTCTATTATCGAGGTGGTATGCAGCTGTGGGAGTTACTGGGTTTGACCGTTATAGTGCCCGAAGAAGAGTAAACTCAACAAGCTCAAAGGGGAGCCAAGGGCTCCCCCTCTCTTTCTAAATCCCGCCAGCATTCCCTCACACGCGCTTCTCTCCGACCATCTCCTGATAGATTCTTGAGTGCCTTCTCTCAGTATGCTCGTAAATGCGCCGCCGAAATGTCGCAAAGGCAGGTTTATAGCCAAACGCAAAAAGGTGTGTTCTGCACTCACAGTCACTAGCGCCAAAAGCGGGAAAAGGCTTTCTTGAAGCACGCAATAGGGCCAACTCGTCCGCCCATTCGTGTTCGCGGCTTAAGTTGTCATAAGTAAACCAGATCTCGACCAGTTGCATAAAAGGTCGCAGGTAGTCGAGATGCCAGTGTGGACTTTTGCTGATCCGACCATGGTGCGCGATGCGAGCCCTTACCCCGCCGGGACCAAACGCACTACCGACATAGATGAAATATCCGCGAGACAGCTGCAGCTTTCCCATACTACCGACAGTGACTTCTTGTGAAAGATCACAATAAAAGATAAGCGCATAGGTTCCAGCATTGGCTTCCATCGAAGAACGTCATGTAAAAGGCCCGTTATCGGCAGGCCAGTTTCACTACACGTAATTCTTGCGGTTATGTCGCCCACCCGGGCTTTTCTTTTGTGTAATCACGCCTTTGATCGCCTCGGGCCCATCTAGCTTTTCGCTTACATAACGTGGATTGAGTGGCATCAGGTACATGTCATCATTAATCACGCGCAGCTGACGAAAGATATATTCATTATTGTGGTGGGCGATGACATAGGAGCCGTCACGGTAGTGGCTACCGGGCTCAATGACCACGATATCGCCTTCGTTGAACTCAGGCTCCATACTGTCACCCAACACCATCAACACATAGGGTTCTTTATCTTCACAGCCAGGACTACTAGGCGGCTCATTCGAGCCCTGCTTCAGTTTGTTGACCGGAATATATGTTTCCACGTTGCCTTACCCACTTTTAATCAAAAGAAAGTGAACCTATATCATACCAACACAGCGGCTCAGGTTTTGAGCTCAAGCCCCATAGTAGTAAAATTCACCGTTTCCTGCTCACTGTGTGATCACCCCCGACAAGAAGGTTCATCCATCCATGAAACATTTCACCGATCTCATCGCCGAAGCCCTTCCTGATGTGGAAGAGATCTTCCCTTGGGACCTTGAGGAAAAACTCAAGGAAAACCAGCGACTTATCCTTTTAGACGTTCGAGAACCTGCCGAGTTCGATGCGCTGCATATCGAAAACTCGCTGCATGTGCCACGCGGCGTCCTCGAATCAGCCTGTGACTGGGACTATGACGAGACCGAACCGACATTGGCGGGTGGCCGCGACAAGGAGATCGTCGTGATCTGTCGCTCGGGCAACCGCAGCGTACTTGCGGCACAAACCATGCAACGCATGGGTTTCATGCACGTTGCCTCGCTCAAAACCGGTATCCGCGGCTGGAACGATTTTGAACAACCGCTCTACAACAAAGCCGGTGAACAGGTCGATATCGACGATGCCGACGAAATTCTCGCCAGCAAAGTCCGCCCCGAACAGCACCGCCCTGTCGATTGAGTCTGTAAAAAGAACCTATCGCCCCCTCATCTCGCGGGGGGCGCAATGTCCGCAAAGGCATCAATAATCCATGTGGACTCTGCATCTTTACGCAAGATTTGCGCAAAAAACGGAGCTAGTGCTCTCCTTTGGCGATCATCATCTCTGAACGGAACCAACTCAGCTTGTCGTGCAGTTTGACTACATTACCGACGATAATCAGGGTCGGTGGCTTGATCTCTTCATTGGCGATCAGCGCCGGCATAGTGCCCAGAGTGCCGGTAAAGACGCGCTGGCGTGGTGTGGTCGCCTGCTGCACCAGAGCAATGGGCAAATCGGCCGGCAAGCCGTTCTCCATCAGTTTCTCGCAAATCACGGGCAACCCCTTCAATCCCATGTAGAAAACAATGGTCTGGTTCGGCTGTGCCAAGCCCTTCCAGTTGAGGTTCATCGAACCATCTTTCAGATGGCCGGTGACGAACACCACAGACTGTGAATAGTCACGATGGGTCAACGGAATTCCGGCATAGGCTGAACTGCCGAGCGCGGCAGTGATCCCGGGCACCACCTGGAAATTGACGCCATTGGCCGTCAGGGTTTCGATCTCCTCCCCGCCGCGGCCGAAGACAAAGGGGTCGCCCCCCTTGAGACGGCAGACCCGTTTGCCCTGCTTGGCCAGGTCTACCAGTAACTGGTTGATCTGTTCCTGAGGCACCGAGTGGTTGTCCCGCTCTTTACCCACATAGATACGGTCCGCATCACGGCGCGACAGATCCAACACCTCTTTGGAAATAAGGCGGTCATGGACGATGACATCGGCCTGCTGCATCAGGCGCAGGGCACGGAAAGTCAGCAAATCCGGATCACCCGGTCCTCCGCCAATGAGATAGACCTCCCCGACATTCTTCTCGATACCCTCACTGACAGCTTTATCAAGCTCTGCGCGGGCATCTTCGTCCTTACCGGAAAAGACCAGCTCTGCTATCTTCCCCTGAAGCACTTCTTCCCAGAAATTGCGACGCGCATTGACGTTAGTAAAGCGCTCCTTGACCTTGTCGCGGAAGCCCTCCACCAAACTGGCAAGGCGGCCATAGGCTGAAGGAATGGCCGCTTCCAGCCTCGCACGTAGCAGACGCGCCAGTACCGGGGAAGAACCACCGGTGGATACGGCGATTTGTACCGGCGATCGGTCGATGATAGAGGGCACGATAAAACTACACAGCTCCGGGTTATCCACTACATTGACCGGCAGCTGACGCGCCTTGGCCAACTCCGACACCTGGCGGTTGACCTCAGCATCATCGGTTGCAGCAATGATCAGTGCAATGCCATCGAGGTCGCTGGGCTCGAAATTGCCCTGGCGGTAGTCGATCACCCCATCAGCCGCCTGCTCTCTGAGGCTGGTGGTCAGATCCGGGCTCACCACACGCACTTTGGCGCCCGCCTCCTGCAGCAGGGCCGCTTTACGCATTGCCACCTCACCGCCACCAACGACCAGACACGGCTGGCCGCGAAGATTTATGAAAATCGGTAAAAAATCCATCAGTCTCATCTACTCACTGAAAACGCCCTCTAGGCGCAAGGGTTGCATAGTTTACCCGTTTCAACGCCAGCAACCTAGTCGCATCAACCGATGCTGGCCTCAGGACACCTGCCAGCTGATATGGGGCCAATGTGGATAAAACCAAAGAGTTCCGGGACATCTACACCTTCAATCAACGTAATGGTGATAAGATGAAATGTGAAAAAAGCACAGTTCACGGACTCAATGTGCTATTCAGTACGTTTTCAACAAACGGCATACTTTTTGGAAATTCCCGGATCTAATTAATGACCTGACATGGTTCAGGCTTGTTACCATGTCCGACACAACTGGCAGCGCCAGTCAAGTACGCAATAGACAGATTGTGACTAACTGAAAGAGTGTCAGGGCAGTTTTGCAGAAGTATGACTTAATAAAAACAAGAAACAAAAGGTGAATAATGAACAGCCTAAAAAACATCATCCCAATCCTGTTGCTTCTGCTTCATGGTACCTCGCTGAGCGCGAATGAGGAGTTTCCGGTAAGGGCACTGTATCCCAAGGTATCAACGATAGAGCTTGATGAACTATACAACCAACGGACCGAGATGTTGATCATCGATGTACGCAGCACTTATGAATACAACACGCTGCACATCAAAGACGCTCGCCATCTGGCTCTGGATGACCATGACTTCGTTACTACCCTGCAGCAATGGCGCCAGAGTGACCCGCGGCCCCTGGCGTTCTATTGTAATGGCCATACTTGCAAGAAGTCTTACAAGGCTGCTCAAAAGGCAATGAAAGGCCATATCGACATGGTGTATGCCTATGATGCAGGGGTCTTCGCCTGGACCAGGGCATATCCGGACGAGGCCGTCTTGCTCGGCAAAAATCCAGTCAAACCATCCCGTTTACTTAGCAAAGAAACCCTCGAAGCCCACATGCTTACACCCGAAGCCTTCGGCCAGCGAATCGGTGACGATACCATCGTCCTCGACATTCGCGACACCATCCAGAAGAACTCGATCAACCTTTTCCCCATGCGCCAGCGGTCGGTTCCACTCGACAATACGCAACTGAAAACATACATCGATATGGCCAGGAATAAGAATAAGACCTTGCTATTCTACGACGCAGTAGGCAAGCAGATACGTTGGTTACAGTACTATTTGGAGGAGGAAGGGGCGAAGAATTATTACTTCATGAAAGGTGGGGCCAAGGCCTTCCTTGGTTACTAACGAATAGTCAAAGGCGGGGGAAACCCGCCTTTTTTCTCCCTAGCCGCCAAAAGCAAACGCCCCTACCGCAACAATCCTCTGTCAATGGCCAGGCTCCAGGCGGGTAATCCCGGCCATATAGGGATGAAGCGCGTGGGGTACCGTTACTGCTCCATCCGCCTGCTGATAATTCTCCAGGATCGCAACCAGGGTACGCCCGACGGCGAGTCCCGAGCCATTGATGGTGTGCACCAGCTCCGGTTTGCGGGTTTCCGGATTGCGCCAGCGTGCCTGCATCCGCCGTGACTGAAAGTCCCGGAAGTTGGAGCAGGAGGAGATCTCCCGATACTTGCCCTGCCCCGGCAACCACACTTCCAGATCATAGGTCTTGCAGGAGGAGAAGCCGATATCCCCGGCGCACAGATTCATCACCCGGTAGGGCAGTTCCAAGCGCTGTAGCACCGTTTCGGCATGGGATGTCAGTGCCTCCAGCCCCTCAAAGGATTGCTCCGGATGGACGATCTGCACCAGCTCCACTTTCTCGAACTGGTGCTGACGGATCATGCCACGGGTGTCCTTACCATAGGAGCCCGCCTCGCTGCGGAAACAGGGGGTGTGGGCAGCGAACTTCAGCGGCAACTGCTCAGCCTCAATGATCTCATCCCGCACCATGTTGGTCACCGGGACCTCGGCAGTGGGGATGAGGTAGTAGTCCTGCTCTCCGCTCAGGGTGAACAGGTCTTCACCGAATTTCGGCAGCTGCCCGGTACCGCGCAGGGAGTCGGCGTTGACCAGATACGGCACATAGGTTTCCCGGTAGCCGTGCTCGGTGGTGTGCAGATCAAGCATAAACTGGATCAGCGCACGGTGAAGACGCGCCACCTGACCGGTCATGACCGCAAAACGGGAACCGGTGAGTTTAGTCGCCGTGTCAAAGTCAAGCCCACCAAGGCGCTGTCCGACGTCGACATGGTCCTGGGCTTCAAAGTCAAACTCCCGCGGAGAGCCCCAGCGGCGGACCTCAACATTGTCCTCTTCATCCTTGCCGTCCGGCACACTCGCATCGGGAATATTTGGCACCCCCATCAGGATCCCGTTCAACTCATCCTGCAGTTCTGAAAGATGTCCCTCAGCCTGCTTAAGCTTATCGCCGAGATCGGCCACGGCATCGAGTAGCGGCTGGATATCCTCACCCTTGGCCTTGGCCTGGCCGATTGCCTTGGAGCGCTTGTTGCGCTCGTTCTGCATCTCCTGGGTTTGCACCTGAAGCACCTTGCGCTCACTCTCCAGTCGAGCAATCGCGTCGATATCCAGTACATATCCACGACGAGCCAATTGAGCTGCGGTGTTATCAAGGTCGTCGCGAAACAGACGGGGGTCTAACATAGTGTTCTTTTCCTTATAATCCTATTTGATACTTTATTCGCTTTCATTAACAAAGGCGGGCCAACTGAGCATGTGTCCCGGTTTTATTGTCTTGTTAATATGCTCCATGATAGAAATCACCTTTTCAGGGGTGTCAAAAAACTCGACCACCAGCGGCAACTCCATCCCTAGGTCGATGAACTTGCTGCTATGGATTTCGCCGGAATTACCAAAGCCGGCGATCCCCCTGAATACGCTCACCCCTTTCACTTTCTCCTGATGATGCAAGCTTTGTAACAGCTTCTCCAACCGGGCCTCTCCTTCATTAAGGTAGAGTCGCACCACCGTCACTTCGCTCTGTTTCATAACTGCCTCCCAGCGACCAGGCCCAACCAGGCAGCCGCCACACAGAGTACAACGCTTAACAGCGTGTTCAACAATGCCTTTAGCACCGCCCCACCCTCGAGCAGGTTGAGCGTCTCAATTGAAAAGGTGGAGAAGGTAGTGAAAGCCCCAAGAAAGCCCACCATAATCAGCGCTCTCCACTCCGGTCCCAGACTTGAGCGTTCCACCAGCCAGGCATAGCAAAAACCCATAAGCAGAGATCCGACGACATTCACCGCCAGCGTGCCATAGGGAAACGCCCGCCCCAGCAGGCCATATGTCCAATTAGAGCTCCAGAAGCGTAGCAGTGCCCCCAGCGCGCCACCAGCCGCAATAGCAAGAGTCTGCCCCATCACAATAGAATCGTTAACATATTCATACGCCCATTCTACCCGAGTTAATGGCGTCATTGTCATAGGAAACAGCGCAATTGTTGTGATACGGTCATCTGCATTGTGGTGGAAAATCTGGTATAAATAGTAATGATTAACACATAGGGAAGTGCCAGATATGAGATCCGGCATAACAAGCCAATGACAACAGCGGAATTAACCAAAGCGTTAGCCGTACGACTTGGGGTTACCCAGCGGCAGGCTCGGACACTCCTTGATGCCTACATCGGCGCCATTAAGCGTCAGCTGGACAAGAAAAACTCCGTTGTGTTGCTCAATTTTGGGACCTTCAGCATCAAGGAGGTCGCTGAAAAGCACTCATACGTTCCAGCAAAGCAATCAGTTTGTGTTATCCCGGCGCACTTGAAACTCAACTTCAAAGCAGCCAAAAAGCTTCGTGATGATGTCAGTGAGGCTTCCCCCGATGAGTAAAGTCTTCGGCCAGGCCCTGCTCGACGATATCGTCACCACCCAGTCGCTCCCCACGCCGCTGGTCAAGCAAGCCGCCCGGGAGATCCTCGCCGTGATCCGCGAGGGACTAATTCAAGAGGGCGTAGTCAAAGTCAGTCATTTCGGGACCTTCCGCCTTAAACCGGTGGCCGCCCGCCAGGGCATTAATCCTCGAACCGGAAAACGTATCACCATCCCCGCACAGCAACGAGTCATCTTCACCCCGTGCAAGGCATTACGGGAACTGATCCAACCGGTCCACCGTGCCCCGGTGCCGCTTGAACCGGAACGGTCCCCCACTGACAGCAACCCCAGTACGACAGCCGCCGCCGCCTTCGTGCCACGATATACGACGAGAAAAAACACCGTCGAATCAATACCGATTGCGAGTGAACAAGCCATTGAAGCAGAGGCATCTACTCTGCCAGCAGCGCACATCGATAGCCAATCCCGCGCGCTTCCTGTGGAGGAAAAAACACAGAAGCAGACTAACACGCCAGACCCGGCTATCCCACTGGATACCGTGCCACTAACAGAAACAGAGCACGAGGTAACTCAACAATCGCTGCCTAAACCAGCGCTGAATAAAAAAGATGAGGCAACCGAACTCGCTGTTGCCCCCATCAAGAGCCAGCAACATGAACAAGAACAGGTACACGAGGCACAGGGCGAACCTGTCATAGCTCAGCCAGGGAAGAAGTCAGTGACAGAAATTCCACGGCAACCTGAGAACTCAGCCCATACCGAATCAAAGACCCTCCCACAGAAGGAGATAAGTCCGAGCGCTGAAAATGTAGCTCCCCGAGCGAACAGGCACTACCTTCTCGGTGCCGCGGCGATCCTGCTCATTACATTGATGGGTATCGGGTTACTAAGTGAATCAGGAACAGATAACAACAGCTCGCCAACGACGGTCGCTACAGCACCAGTAAAGGAACCTCTTGTCACGACCAACCCCACGTCAGAGCCGGCGACGCTTGCAGAGAACAGAGTAGCGGCGCCCGAATCCATGGCTGAAGTCATCAATGAAGAGAGCGATTCATCCGGCTACAACACAGAAACAGACGGTGTAGCACCCAGCGAAACGACTGTTGCACTCGATGCGATAGCCGAGAACAGCGTGGCAGAGCGCCCCGTCAAGGAGACCACCCATGTCGTCGAATCCGGAGCGCCCGCGGTTACGCAAGAACATTTTTTCAACGAACAGACACATGAAGTGAACCACGGCGAGAGTCTCTGGCGGCTAGCGAGGCACCATTACCAGGACCCATTGCTGTGGCCACACATCTACCAGGCCAACACAGCCACCATCGCCAACCCGGACCACCTTCTAGTTGGCAGTATGATCGCCATCCCCGGCCTACAGGGCTCACCGGATCAACTCACCAAAGCGGATCGTCGCCATATTGCCGAAGGGTATTACCTTGCCTACCAATACTACAAAAAGATCGGCCGCGCTGATGCCCTGTTTGCCCTGTTGGAGGCGAAACGCTACGACAGCACGGTGGTGGAGGAGCATCGCAGCCTGATGCAACTGAGCAAGCTCGAGGAGCTTCAGCTGGCACAGCAACAAATGATGCCTTTCAATTCAATGGCTTACCAGCCGCCGACAAAACGGATAGATTAGTCCTTCTTTTCTTCTTGATGCTGCCGATCCAGCACCCGCAGATGGGCAAGCTTTTCCCCAATTTTCTGTTCCAGGCCCCGAGGCACCGGTTGATAATAGCGGCGCGGTGTCATCTCTTCCGGAAAATAGGTTTCACCAGCGGCGTAAGCCTCGGGCTCGTCATGGGCATAACGATACGCCCGTCCATAACCCAACTCTTTCATCAGTTTGGTCGGCGCATTGCGAAGGTGTACCGGTACCTCCAGTGAACCGCCGCTGCGAGCATCTGCCATGGCAGTGTTATAGGCCATATATACCGCATTGCTCTTCGGCGCGCAGGCCAGGTAGACAAGCGCCTGGGCAATGGCAAGCTCCCCCTCGGGGCTCCCGAGCCGCTCCTGCACTTCCCAGGCGTTGAGTGCCACTTGCAGGCCACGTGGATCGGCGTTACCGATATCCTCTGAAGCCATGCGCACCACTCGGCGGGCAACATAGAGCGGATCGACACCCCCATCAACCATGCGGGTGAACCAGTAGAGGGTGGCATCGGGATCCGAACCTCGCACCGATTTGTGGAGTGCCGAGATCTGATCGTAAAAGGCCTCGCCGCCCTTGTCGAAACGGCGCACGCCACCGGCCAGCACTTCATTCAGGACAGATTCTGTGATGATCTCGCGCCCGTCACTCTTTTCTGCCAGGTCGGCAGCGATCTCCAGCAGGTTAAGCGCACGACGGGCATCGCCATCGGCCATCTCGGCAATGCGTTGGCGCAGTAGCTCAGGCAATTCCAGATCTCGCGCACCCAGGCCGCGCTCATTATCGGCCAGCGCATGTTGCAGTATGGCGTCGATATCCCCGGTACCCAGGCCCTTCAGTACATAGACTCGGGCGCGGGAGAGCAGTGCGTTATTCAGCTCAAATGAAGGATTTTCTGTGGTTGCCCCGATGAAGGTAAAGGTGCCATCCTCGATATGCGGCAAAAAGGCATCTTGCTGCGACTTGTTGAAGCGGTGCACCTCGTCGACAAAGAGCACGGTTCCGCGTCCCATCTGGCGTGCCTGCCTGGCCTGTTCCACCGCAGCACGAATCTCCTTGACGCCGGAGAGCACCGCCGAGAGGGCAAGAAACTGCGCCTCGCCGTGCTGTGCGATCATCCGTGCCAAGGTGGTCTTGCCGGTCCCAGGAGGCCCCCAGAAGATCATCGAATGAAGATGACCGCTTTCGATGGCAAGACGCAAAGGCTTGCCGGGTCCGAGCAAATGCTGTTGGCCGAAGAACTCCTCCAGCGAGCGTGGTCGCATACGATCGGCCAGCGGACGCAGGGCCGCGGATTGCTCGTCCTGCTGTGTTGCGAAAAGATCGCTCACTACTGTGCGCCGATCACATCCACGCCCGGTGGCGGTTGGAACTGAAATTTTTCATCGGAAATCTTCTTATTGCGCACCACGGTTTCAAAAAACAACCGTGTGGTCTGGCCGAAGCCATCGATCATCTCCATCGCCCTTAACACCTCGCCTTCAATCGCCAGACGAACGTAGTCAAAGTTGCTGTCGGCCGCTTTTGGCTTGAGCTCTAGCCACTGAAAGCCTTCATGCGCACCCAACTCCTTAATGGAAAAATTGTTTTCCAACGGCTCGCTTGAACTGAGCAACAGCGCTGGCGTGCTGCCCAGTGCATCCGTCTGCTCCTTGACCGTCACCTGCTCCAGGTCACGGTCATACATCCACATCCTGTTGCCATCAGCGACATAGAGCTGCTCATAGGGGTTAGTATAATGCAGGCGAAATTTACCCGGACGTGAGAGCCAAAGCATGCCACGGCTCTCCTCGACTAACTCGCCACGGGGATTGATAAGGGTCTGCACGAACTGCGCTTCCATGGTGCTCAGTTGTGACAGGAAGCGCTCGAGTCGAGCCTGCCCCTCCCCCATTGCAGCAGCTTGAACAGCGACAGGTATCAGGAGAATAACGGCCCAAAAATAACGTAACGCGGCTTTCAACATCGTTTAATCCTTAGATGGTGGAGGTGCCAACACCTCACGGGTTCCATTGGCTTGTAACGAACTGACTACACCCGTCGCCTCCATATCCTCGACCATACGGGCCGCACGGTTGTAGCCGATCTTGAGCCGGCGCTGAATACCGGAGACCGAGGCGCGACGACTCTCTGTGACGATCTTCACCGCTTCATCGTAGAGCGGGTCAGTCTCTTCTCCACTACTCCCTGCAGTATCGCCCGGGAACAGCGGTCCACTGTTCTCCTCCAAGCCGTTGACAATCTCATCCAGATAATTCGGCTCACCGCGGCGCTTCAAATCCTCGACCACATTATGGACTTCGTGGTCATCGACGAAGGCACCATGGATGCGTATCGGCACACCATGCCCCGGCGGCAGGTAAAGCATATCGCCATGACCGAGCAATGCCTCAGCGCCCATCTGGTCGAGAATGGTGCGCGAGTCGATACGGGAGGAGACCTGAAAGGCAATGCGGGTAGGGATATTGGCCTTGATGAGACCGGTCAACACATCCACCGACGGCCGTTGCGTTGCCAGGATCAAGTGAATCCCGGCGGCACGTGCCTTTTGCGCCAGACGGGCGATCAGTTCCTCGACCTTCTTGCCCACCACCATCATCATATCGGCCAGCTCATCCACTACGACCACGATAAAGGGCAGCGGTTCCAGATCCGGGCGCTGCTCCTCCAATTCGGGTGCGTCAGGGACCAGCGGCTGCCAGGTCGGATCCTTAATCGGTTGTTTGGCATCGATAGCTTCCTTTACCTTTTTATTGAAGCCACCGATATTGCGCACCCCCATCGCCGCCATCAATTTGTAACGACGCTCCATTTCGGCCACACACCAGCGCAGAGCATTGGCCGCATCCTTCATGTCGGTCACTACCGGCGCCAGCAGGTGTGGGATCCCCTCATAGATCGAGAGCTCCAGCATCTTCGGGTCGACCATGATGAAGCGCACCTCTTTCGGCGTGGCGTTGTAAAGGATGCTGAGGATCATGGCATTAACCGCCACTGACTTGCCCGAACCGGTAGTACCTGCCACCAACAGGTGTGGCATCTTCGCCAGGTCCGCCACCGTCGGTTCACCACCGATGTCCTTGCCAAGGGCAAGCGTCAACGGTGACTTGGCATCGGCAAACGTCTTTGAGCGGATGGTCTCGGAGAAATGGACAATCTCACGATGTTCGTTAGGGATCTCCAGACCGATAGTGGTTTTTCCCGGGATCACCTCAACCACACGCACACTGGTGGTCGATAGCGAGCGGGCCAGATCTTTGGAGAGGTTGGATATTTGACTCACCTTCACCCCTGGTGCCGGCTGGAGTTCGAAGCGGGTGATCACCGGGCCAGGATGGACCGCTTCGACCTGCACTTCGATGTTAAAGTCCTTGAGCTTCATTTCCACCAAGCGCGATATCGCCTCCAGCGATTCCATGGAGACAGCATGTTTGGGCGCCTGCGGCTCATCCAGCAGTGAGAGTGGCGGTAACGCATCGTCACTGCTCTGGTCATCAAAGAGAGGAACCTGTTTTTCCTTCTGTTCACGGACACTAAGGGGGGTGGTTTTGGCAATCACCGGTTCAATACGTGGTGGCTGGCGCTTTTCGACCTTTTTGGTCATCTCGACAAAGGACTTCTCCCTTGCCTGACGCGCCTTACGGGCAGCAATGCGATCGCGCAGTTCGAGCAGCCGGCCATATCCCCAGTCAAGTAACCCCAGTGTGCGTGCACCGGTGGCGTCCATCAGCCAGAACCAGGAGAGTCCTGTAAAAAGTGTTACTCCGGTGAGGAACAGCGCCAGCAGGAACAGTGTGGCGCCGAGGAAGCTGAAACTTTTGGCCAGGCCCTGACCTACCGCATCACCAAGGATACCGCCAGTACTGAATGGCAATGGTGTGGCGTAGCGGAAGTGAAGGTAGGCCAAGCCGGCACCCGCTGTCATCGTGGCAACAAAACCAAAGCCTCGCAGCGCAAGGTGTAACGCCTGTGAACCGTCAAGCTCCTCATCAGGCTTTTCGCGATAAAGCATCCATGCCCCGTAAGCAACCATAAACGGGAAGAGATAGGCCATCAGGCCAAACAGATAGAGAAAGACATCAGAGAACCAGGCGCCGACGCTCCCTCCCATGTTAGCCACCTTGCCGCTCATACCGCTGTGGGACCAGCCGGGATCATTCGGGCTGTAGCTAAGCAACGCAATCAGCAGGTATAGCGCCAGGGTCCCCACCAGAATCAACGCCCCTTCCCTCAGCCCGCGATGCAGACGGGCACCCACGGCAATACCTTCCCCCTTTTTTTCCGATGCCTGTGCCAAACGTTTATCCACTTAATAACAAAAATTTAAAAACACTCTTGGGATTATACCAAGAGAGATACGGGAGACGAGGGAAAAGATACGAGAGAAGGAGTCCCCTTCGCGAGCGGTTTAATTACTAATCGTGCGCGCAGCGTACTCATTCCCTCGTCCCTCTCGTCCCTGCTTTCAGTGCTGGATAGACCACCTCGCCGCCACGCACGTTTATGCCGGCGGCAAGGGCCGGGGCACTCTCCCAATCTCCCGCGGCCAGCGTAAGTCCATACGGAACCAGTGCCGCGGAAAGGGCTTGGGATGCACTGCGTGGCACCGCTCCTGGCATATTGGTCACGCCGAAGTGAATAACTCCATCTTGCACAAAGGTTGGCTCGGCGTAGGTAGTCGGACGGGTCGTCTCGATACAGCCGCCCTGATCGACAGAGATATCGATAATCACACTGCCCGGCTGCATTTGTTTGACCTGCTCAGCTGAAACCAAGTGAGGCGCGCGGGCTCCCGGCAGCAGTACCGCACCGATCAACAGATCCGCCGTGATGACAGCCCGTTCAATGTCGTGTTCATAGGGATGAAGCGCCGTCACATTGGCACCCAGCGCACGCATCGCCGCCAGTTTCTCACGATTGGGATCAAAAACCGTGACCTGCGCCCCAACTGCCGCAGCCAGTCCTGCAGCACTGCCCCCTGCTACGCCTGCCCCCAGGATCACCACGTGACCACGCTCAGCGGCAGGCAACCCTCCAAGTAACAGGCCGCGTCCGCCTTGGGGCAGGTGTAGCAAATGCGAGCCCACCTGAACCGCCACCTTACCGGCAATATCGGACATCGGCGCCAGCAATGGTAGTGCACCTCCCTCCGTCACCGTCTCGAACGCCACCGCAGTCAGGCCAATCTCCAGCAAGCCCTTTAGCAATGCCGGTTCTGCGGCCAGATGCAGGAAACAGAAAAGCAGATGATCCGGGCGCAGCATCGCCAACTCCTGAGACTGCGGCTCCTTGACCTTGATGATCATCTGCGCATCCCCATATACCGAGTTGGCATCGGACAGAATCATCGCCCCCGCCTTTTGGTACTCTTCATCGCTGTAGCCGCTCATCAGCCCAGCTCCCTGCTCTACCAGAAGCTGGTGACCATGACGAACCAGTTCAGCGGCCGCCGCAGGGACAAGACCGACACGCCCTTCGAGCGTTTTCACTTCGCGGGGAATACCGATACGCATTCTGCCTCCTTTACCCGGGAATCGGCATTTCGTAAGATGCCAGCACTTTTATCGAATCAGTTATCGCTGCGAGTCTATCACACGGAGTTTAACCCATGAGCGAAACCAAGCACTGTCGTCTTCTCATCCTCGGTTCCGGCCCCGCCGGTTACACTGCCGCCGTCTACGCCGCGCGCGCCAACCTCAATCCTGTGCTGGTCACCGGTCTGCAGCAGGGGGGACAGCTGACCACCACCACGGAGGTGGATAACTGGCCGGGTGGCGCTGAAGGTCTGACCGGTCCGGCACTGATGCAACAGATGGAGGAGCACGCCAAGCGCTTCGACACGGAAATCATTTTTGATCACATCCACACTGCCGAACTGGCGCAGCGCCCCTTCAAGCTCACCGGTGACTCCGGTGTCTACACCTGCGATGCCCTGATCATCGCCACCGGCGCTTCCGCCATGTACCTGGGCCTTGACTCCGAAGAGAAGTTCAAAGGCCGCGGTGTCTCGGGCTGTGCCACCTGTGACGGGTTCTTCTATCGTGGCCAGAAGGTCGGCGTGGTCGGCGGCGGCAATACCGCTGTGGAAGAGGCGCTCTACCTCTCCAACATCGCCGCGGAAGTGACCCTGATCCACCGCCGCGATACCTTCCGCGCCGAAAAGATCCTGATCAAGCAGCTGATGGACAAGGTTGAGAACGGCAACATCAAACTCGAGCTGTTCAGCGAAGTGGACGAGGTGCTGGGCGACAACAGCGGCGTGACCGGGGTGCGCCTGAAAAACAGTCAGGACAGCAGCACCAAAGAGCTCGAGCTGACCGGTCTTTTCATTGCCATCGGCCACAAGCCCAATACCGACCTGTTTGCCGAGCAGATTGAACTGGACCACGGTTACATCGTGACAAAGAAAGGTCACGGCGCTAATGCCACCGCCACCTCCGTGGATGGTGTGTTTGCCGCCGGTGACGTGGCCGATCCAATCTACAAGCAGGCGATCACCTCTTCCGGCAGCGGCTGCATGGCAGCCCTGGATGCAGAACGTTACCTGGAAGGTGGAGAGTAAGGCCTCTCCCCCGGTCATCCAACCCAACAAAACCGGCATCCTCTGCAACATAACCGGGCGGGGGCAAGCAGCAGCTGTGTTCTGCAGCTGCTGCTTGCCCCCTACTGTTGAGGGTCTTTGAACATGCCGGCACACAGTGAGCCGGTAGCGTATTGACCGTGCGCGGCAACGACGGCACTATCACCTCCCCTCCGCTAGACCTCAGTTCCCCCCTCTTCCAACTCCCGGCGTCTGACCGCCACCCGGCCCGTAATTTGCACATTCACGCCTAACTCTACACCTTGCGTGCAAGAGCACGAAAAACCCGCACATGCACACTGACTGCCTGTCGCAGTTGTGACACACAACAGACACTAATGGAGCAATGAGGACAGAAGATGAACGATGCCGCACTCAAATCAGACCAACATCGCTCGCTGGGCGAACGGATCTGCGCCGCCCTGGGGAAAGAGATCGACAAACTCGGACTTACTGCAGAGGTCGTATCACCGCACTGGGAACAGGCACGATTTAGCATCAAGTGTGACCCTGCCCTTGGCGAACAGAGTCTGGAAGGCATGTGGCTGAGCGAGCACGGGGGCAAACAGGGCAGCGTCATCATCCACCATGACGGAAGCTTCTTTGCCGAGTACGACATCGTCCGTCCCCATCCGTCCAAGGAGAAATGGTTTATCGAAGCGGTCACCGCCTGGGGGCGCGACACCCACATCAAGGCAGAGGCAAGACTATTACCCATGCCTGAGGATTAATCCTCCTGGCCCCTGGCACAGGGACGATGCTCTACCTGATAGAGCATCAGTGAGTCATAAAGATCGCCAAGGAAAAACTGCTTGTTTTCGTTGTACCTGAAATGAGTCACCGTTGCAGTATCATTAAAGGCATAGCGTTGGGCTACCGCCAGAAAGGGTTCTGGCAAACTACCATTAAATGGTGAAAGCTTCAGCAACAAACGCATCACCTGCTCGAAGATAAACGAATAATCTCCCCCCGATGTTCCCGTGATGGTGAAATCGAGCTTCCCCACATAGAGTTCGAATAGTTTCAGGTAATCAGACAGTTCCGGACTTTCCGTACTCAAGAGTTTCACCTCGGTTCCTGGTATTAACACCTTGCTATCCAGCATACAAGAAATGGGCCAGGGGCCATAGCCGGCATGAGATTAAATTTAGGGAGCATCTAAGAAGTTGATCAAACCGAGTGTTCAAAGGTGCGGGAAGGCGCAATTCAGGTGGAGTCAATGTGCCCTTCAGCGACTTTCAATCAGGCGACTTGTGCATTTTTTAAAGCTGTCTTTACGACATCCCATCATTATGGTTCATTATGGGTATCCAGCACTCCACTTCTGCCGCAGGATGCCGTAAAAGCGAATGTCGAATCTGGATATTTCCACACCGCCGCCCCATATCACAGTCATTACCTGACAAAGAGACCGTTATGCAGGTCAAACTGATCCATCATCTGAATGAGATATCCGCGAGCGCATGGAACGCCCTGGAAGGCGGCATAGATAACCCTTTTCTGCGTCACGAATTTCTCGCCGGACTGGAACAACATGGCTGTGTCGGTGAGCACTGGGGTTGGTTGCCACATCACTTGGCACTGTACGATAGCGCACGGCTAATTGGTGCTGTGCCGATGTACCTTAAATATAACTCCTATGGCGAACTGGTATTCGACTGGGCCTGGGCCGATGCCTACCAGCGCGCCGGTCTCAACTATTACCCCAAGCTGGTGGCGGCAGCCCCCTACTCACCGGTCACTGGGCCTCGCCTGCTTATCGCCAAAGACGTTGACCGCAATCAGGTTGGTAACCTATTGATATCCCAGGCGCTGGAACTGGCACGGGAGATGCGCGTCTCCTCCTTGCACTGGCTGTTCCCCAATTCAGACGATATGTGCCGGCTGGAGCAGCAGGGACTGATGCGCCGTACCGGTACCCAGTTTCATTGGCATAATCAGGGCTACCGGACCTTTGATGAGTTCCTCGCCACCTTCAATGCGCAAAAACGCAAGAAGCTCAAACGGGAGCGACGCCGCGTCGCCGAGCAAGGAATCCAGATAGAAGTTCTGGACGGGCACAGCGCCACCACTGAGCAGTGGCAGATATTTCATGATTTCTACCGTACAACCTTCGATAAGCGGGGTGGCTATCCTACCCTGTCCGAGGGCTTCTTCCGTCACCTCGGTCAGAGCATGCCGGAGAGCATTGTTCTCATGCTGGCAACATATGAGGGGCGCTATGTGGCCGGCGCATTATCGCTACGCTCCTCCGACACCCTCTATGGCCGACACTGGGGCTGTGATGAGGATTTTCACAGCCTCCACTTCGAGCTCTGTTATTATCAGGGGCTGGATTACTGCATCGCCCACGGGCTGCAACGCTTCGAACCCGGCGCTCAGGGCGAACACAAAGTCGCACGGGGCTTTGAACCGGTAGCGACCTGGTCGGCGCACTGGCTAGCCAATCCGGCCTTCTCCAGCGCGGTGGCCGACTACCTCACTCGTGAGCACAAGGCGATGGAAGAATACATGCAAGAACTGAGTGAACACCTGCCTTTTAAAAGAACTGAATAGAGCACAATGCAAGAAATCGAAGGCCCCTTCTGGCTCGAACCGGACAGCGACCCGGCACAATTTCCTGATCCAGGTTACGCGCTGGAGGAACCCAATGGTTTACTGGCAGTGGGCGGAGACCTTTCCCCGGCACGCCTGCTTAACGCCTATCGCCAGGGGATCTTCCCCTGGTATAGCGACGGTCAGCCGATCCTCTGGTGGAGCCCCGAGCCACGCGCGGTGTTGTACCCAGACCAATTCAAGATCTCTCGCAGCCTGCGTAAGAGCCTACGCAAGCGCCCCTTCCGCGTTACCCTCGATAACGCCTTTGCCGCCGTTATCCAGGCCTGCAGCGAGCCACGTGAGGACGCAGATGGCACCTGGATTACTGAGGAGATGAAACAGGCCTACATTCAGCTACATCACATCGGATTCGCCCACTCTGTCGAGTGCTGGGAAGGTGATGAGCTGGTCGGTGGGCTTTATGGGGTGAGTATGGGCAAGGTGTTTTTCGGCGAGTCGATGTTCAGCCGCCGTACGGATGCCTCCAAGATCGGTTTTGCCCATTTAGTCGAACAGCTCAAAGTATGGGAATTCGGTCTCATCGACTGCCAGGTCCACAGCACCCACCTGGCCAGTCTGGGTGCAGAGAATACTCCGCGCGAAACATTTCTCGAGTTGCTGGATATCTGGTGTGAACCTTTCGAGGCGCACCAGGGCAAGTGGCAGCTGGAGGAAAAAATTAGCGGGTGTTGGTAGCCCATGGCGAGCCGGCACGACATCATTCCCCATGATCTGCTGTTTTATGCCTCAGCGGAGCATCCCTGCAGCTACCTGCCAGAAGAACGCGCGGTGACCCTGTTTGCCGATCCCAAGGCGACAATCACCCCACAACTCTATAGCGCCCTATCCGAGCTGGGATTTCGTCGCAGCGGGGAGTACGTCTACGCACCGCGCTGCTCCCGCTGCCACGCATGTCTGCCGGCACGCCTGCCGGTGCAGGATTTCAAACCGGATCGGAGTCAGCGGCGTAACCGGCGGCAAAATCAGGATTTGGATGTGCAGATACTACCTGCACAGTTCGACGAGGCCCATTTTGCTCTCTACCAGTGTTATATCCAGTCGCGACATCCGGACGGTTCCATGGCGACGCCGAATCGCGAACAGGCTCGTCAGTTTTTTACCAGCCGTTGGTCCGATACCCGTTTTGTGGCGTTTAACCTCCAGAGCAAGACCGTGGCGATAGCCGTTATCGATGTGCTGGAGAGTGGCCTGTCAGCGGTTTATACCTTCTTTGACCCGACTGAAAACAAACGCGGCCTTGGGGTTTTCGCCGTATTGTGGATGATCGAAGAGACCAAACGTCGCGGCCTGCCCTACCTCTATCTGGGTTACCTCATCCATGAGAGCCCGAAAATGGCCTACAAGGCCCAGTATCGCCCCTTGGAGATTTTCCGCGACGGTCAGTGGCAGCAAAACGACTGACCTCCCCCCGCAAACTATTCCAACAACAATTTGCAACCCTACCGGACTAACCACCCATCGTATCAGCGCTCAAAACACGGGACTACTCCCCTGACACGAAGGGTGTGCCCACACTGAACTTTACTTATCGTTTGGGGGGGTGAGTATGGCATTTATCCAAACCTGCTCTATCTTAATCCGGTGCACAGGCACTTTCTGCATAAACAGAGGAGTTCCGGAGCTTGACGCGTTCACTCACCTGCTTGGCATGGAAACCACCATCACCAGAGAAGCTTACCCACCCTCATGTCGGGCGCAGTTGGCGTGGCCATGTAACCCGCCTGGACCGACAGGTTCTTAAGCCATTTGGCGACCACTCGCCGGTACCGGTGTCTAGGAGCGGGAATTCCACTTTGAAAAATTTTTAAAAATCAGGCAATATGCTCTGCTTATTTTAGCGCTGGCATGTGCCATTAATCAGAAGCGTTATAGAGAGTGTAAAACTGCATGGCAAAAGAAGAAGGCATTGAAATGGAAGGGACGGTCATTGAGACCCTTCCGAACACCACATTCCGGGTTGAGCTGGAAAATGGGCATGTCGTGACAGCCCATATCTCCGGCAAGATGCGCAAGCACTACATCCGCATCCTTACCGGCGACAAGGTCACTGTTCAGCTGACTCCCTACGACCTGACCAAAGGTCGCATCACCTTCCGCGCCCGCTAGAAATTCAGATACGAGATATGGAGGAAACGATACGGGAAGATGATGTTCTCGTATCTCCTCCCTGTATCTGTTTCAGTGGAGTACGGCCTCCTCTTTGCCCTCGATGGCAAAGGCCAGCTTACCGTCCCTGACACTGATGCGTACGTGACCGCCCCTCTCCAGAGCGCCGAACAGCAACTCCTCGGCTAGCGGTTTCTTGATATGCTCCTTGATCACCCGTGCCATCGGGCGTGCTCCCATGGCCGGTTCGAAACCGTGTTCAGCCAGCCAGGCGCGAGCATCATCATCAATATCGATGGTCACGCCCTTCTCCTCGAGCTGGGTTTCCAGTTCCATGATAAATTTATCAACCACGCTAACGATGGTGCTCGCATCCAGCGCCTTGAACTGGATGATGGCATCGAGACGATTGCGGAACTCGGGCGTGAAGTGTTTATTGATCACCTCAAGACTGTCGGTGCTCTTGTCCTGCTCGGTAAAGCCGATGGTCCGTCGGGCGAGCTGGTCGGCGCCCAGGTTGGTGGTCATCACGATAATCACATTGCGAAAATCCGCCTTGCGCCCATTGTTGTCGGTCAGCGTGCCGTGGTCCATTACCTGCAACAGCAGGTTGAAAACCTCGGGATGGGCTTTCTCGATCTCATCGAGCAACAATACCGCATGGGGATGCTTGTTAATCGCCTCGGTCAGTAGCCCTCCCTGGTCATAACCGACATACCCCGGAGGTGCGCCTATCAGACGGGAAACGGTATGGCGCTCCATATACTCCGACATGTCAAAGCGGATCAGCTCGATGCCCATGGTACGGGCCAGTTGACGGGTCACCTCAGTCTTGCCCACGCCAGTAGGACCGGCGAAGAGGAACGAACCGATCGGCTTCTGTTCCTGTCCCAGACCTGAGCGGGACATCTTGATCGCCGTGGAAAGGGCATCGATTGCTGCGTCCTGACCATAAATCATCAGTTTCAGATCCCGCTCCAGGTGACGCAGACTCTCCTTATCGGAAGTGGAGACACTCTTTGGTGGGATGCGTGCAATTTTGGCCACGACATCCTCGATCTCGCGCACGCCAATCGTTTTCTTGCGTTTGGACGGTGACAACAAGCGTTGGCGAGCACCGGCCTCGTCGATGACGTCGATAGCCTTGTCCGGGAGGTGCCGCTCGTTGATATATCGCTCTGACAGTTCAGCCGCTTCGCGCAGTGCCGGCTTGGTGTACTTCACATCATGGTGCTCCTCGAAGCGCGACTTGAGCCCTTCGAGGATCTGGATGGTTTCTTCCACGGTCGGCTCAGGCACATCAATCTTCTGGAAGCGACGGGCCAGCGCATGGTCCTTCTCGAAAATCCCGCGGTACTCCTGGTAGGTGGTGGAGCCGATACACTTGAGATCGCCTGAGGCAAGTACCGGCTTGACCAGATTGGAGGCATCCATTGCCCCGCCGGAAGCAGCGCCAGCACCGATAATCGTATGGATCTCGTCAATGAAGAGGATCGCTCCCTCCTCACGCTTGAGCTGCGCCAGTACGGCCTTAAGGCGCTTCTCGAAATCTCCCCGATACTTGGTGCCAGCGAGCAGTGACCCGAGGTCCAGCGAATAGATAGTGCTGTCAGCCAACACCTCGGGGACTTCCCCGTCGACGATCCGCTTGGCTAGTCCCTCCGCCAGTGCGGTCTTGCCCACGCCGGCCTCACCCACGTAGAGGGGGTTATTCTTACGACGGCGGCAGAGCACCTGGATAGTGCGTTCAACCTCATCCTTGCGGCCGATCAACGGGTCGATCTTGCCCTGGCGAGCCATTTCATTGAGGTTGGTGGCAAAAGACTCCAGCGCACTGGCCCCTTCGGCAGCGGCTTCACCAGTAACCGCCGCCCCTTCCTCTGAGAGGTTCTCGTCGTCGACCTTGGAGATCCCGTGGGAGATAAAGTTGACCACATCGAGACGGGAGACGTTGTGTTTACGCAGAATGTAAACCGCTTGGGACTCCTTTTCGTTGAAAATAGCGACCAGCACATTAGCACCGGTCGCTTCCGCTTTCTCCGATGACTGCACCTGAAACACAGCGCGCTGAATCACCCGCTGGAAACCCAGGGTAGGCTGAGTTTCCAGTTCGCTGTCTTCAGGCAGCTGCGGGATACTCATCTCAAGAAAATCCGCAAGCTCCTTTCGCAGCGCTTCGATATCGGCACCGCACGCTTTGAGAATAGGAAGAGCGGACGGGTTATCCAGCAGGGCCAATAGCAGATGTTCAACGGTCATGAATTCGTGCCGCTTGCTCCGGGCCTCCTTGAAGGCATTATTGAGTGTGTATTCCAGTTCTTTGCTTAGCATCTCTCAACCTCGAGTCGGCTACTCTGCCTCCAGAGAACAGAGCAGAGGGTGTTGGTTCTGACGTGAATACTCGTTGACCTGTGCTACTTTGGTTTCGGCGATGTCACGGGGATAAGTTCCACAGACCCCCTTACCCTCGGTGTGTACGGCAAGCATCACCTGAGTGGCGCGGTGGCGTGGCATGCCAAAGAAGCTCTCCAGTACATGTACCACGAACTCCATCGGGGTAAAATCGTCGTTCAACAAAAAAACCTTATACATGGGCGGACGCTTGAGCTCCGGATCACTCTCTTCGACCGCCAGAGTGCGATCGTCGTCATGCCCGGTTCCATCATCATCCTGTCCCATGCGCCAGGGTCCTGCAAACACTCTATTCATTACTACCCCATAACAACTTAGTATTGGCGACAATCACCAATTCCAAGATCATTTCTTGACTATATCACTCAACTGTTGAAAGATTTCACTATTCTCTATGATATCGTCTGATCCACAATATCGGGATAGGCGTGCGACAATTCATTTCCAAATTTTCGGCAGTTAAGACTTATGGCAACCGGTATCGTCAAATGGTTCAACAACGACAAAGGATATGGCTTTGTCTTGATGGACAATGAGGAACAGAGTGAGGTCTTTGTCCACCACAGCGCCATCGATATGAACGGCTTCAAGACCCTGCGACACGGTCAAAAGGTAGAGTTCTCCCTCTACTATGGCCCCAAGGGGCTGACCGCCTCATACCTCAAACCGCTCAGGAATGCCGAGAGCGACCCCTTCAACTGCGACGGGACGATACTCTGAACAACCGCCCCACCCTGTGAACCGGCTGTCACCCCTTACATCTTGTCGATCATCGCCTCGCCAAAGGCTGAGCAGCTCAGTTCACGCGCATCGTCCATCAAGCGAGCAAAATCATAGGTGACGGTTTTCGCTGCAATCGCCCCTTCCATTCCTTTGACGATACAATCAGCCGCTTCACCCCATCCCAGGTGGCGCAACATCATCTCTGCCGAGAGGATCAGGGAACCGGGGTTAACCTTGTCCTGACCTGCATACTTGGGTGCGGTGCCATGCGTCGCCTCGAACATCGCCACCGAATCTGACAGGTTGGCGCCAGGGGCAATGCCGATGCCGCCCACCTGAGCCGCCAGGGCATCCGATATGTAATCGCCATTCAGGTTAAGTGTAGCAATCACGCTGTATTCCGCCGGACGAAGCAGGATCTGCTGCAGGAAGGCATCAGCAATGACATCCTTGATCACAATATCGGTACCGGTTTTCGGATTTTTCATCACCATCCACGGACCACCATCGAGCAGACTGGCACCAAATTCTTCGGCAGCCAGCTCGTAGCCCCAACTCTTAAAGCCTCCCTCGGTGAACTTCATGATGTTGCCCTTGTGCACCAAAGTAACCGAGTCACGACCATTGTCGATGGCGTACTGAATAGCCTTGCGCACCAGACGTTTGGTTCCCTCGGAGGAGACCGGTTTGATGCCGATTCCAGAGGTTTCCGGGAAGCGAATCTTGGTTACCCCCATCTCTTGTTGCAGGAAGTTGATGAGCTTCTTCGCCTCGGCACTGCCCGCTTCCCATTCGATACCTGCATAAATGTCTTCCGAGTTTTCCCGGAAGATCACCATATCGGTCTTCTCCGGCTCCTTCACCGGACTCGGCGTGCCCGCATAGTAACGGACCGGCCGCAGACAGACATAGAGATCCAGCTCTTGGCGCAAGGTGACGTTCAATGAGCGAATCCCACCGCCAACGGGAGTAGTCAGGGGCCCCTTAATAGAAACCACATACGCCTTGACCGCCTCCATCGTCTCGACCGGCAGCCAGGTGTTCTCACCATACACGCTATTAGCCTTCTCCCCGGCATAGACCTCCATCCAGGCGATGCTGCGCTTGCCGCCATAGGCTTTTTCCACCGCGGCATCCACCACCTTCATCATCACCGGGGTAATATCCACGCCAGTTCCGTCACCCTCGATAAACGGGATAATCGGACGGTCGGGCACGGAAAGGGAAAAGTCTTCGTTAACGGTGATCTTGGCACCATCAGCGGGGATCTGGATTTTTTCGAACGCCATGCGGGCTCCCTGGTATGATAAAAAAATTTGTTGTTTGTGTTGCTGACTACCCTAAAATGGGTACTTGGAACACGCTATTCAACTTCACTCTGGCTCACATGGTATCCCTGTTGCCCGATAACGCCAATCTCCCAGGCGCTTTTCCCGGACGACACCCACCTCACGCCAGGACCTTAGCCATCGTAATTACAGCGCTAATCCCCGATAATGAGCAGGACTGTTCATAATCCAGGCCTCTCATGTCTCGCATCCTGTTGTTAAACAAGCCCTATGACGTCCTGTGCCAGTTCACCGACGCCCAGGGTCGGCGCACCCTTGCCGAGTTCATTGAAGAGAAGGGGCTTTACCCTGCCGGGCGCCTGGATCGTGACAGCGAGGGCATGGTGCTGTTAACCGATGATGGTGCCCTGCAACACTGCATCGCCCATCCCAAACACAAGATGCCGAAAACCTACTGGGTGCAGGTTGAAGGGGAGCCCGATGATGCCGCACTGCAGCAACTACGTGAGGGGGTTGGACTGAAGGACGGCATCACTCTCCCTGCTGGCGTGGAAAAATTGCTGGAGCCGGATATTTGGCCGCGGGATCCGCCAATCCGCTACCGGGCAAGCATTCCGACCCGCTGGCTGGCACTGACTATCAGCGAAGGACGAAATCGCCAGGTACGGCGCATGACCGCCGCGGTCGGCTTCCCTACCCTGCGCCTAATCCGCTGGGCTATCGGCCCTTGGGAACTAAAAACCCTGCAACCGGGGCAATGGCGCGAAGTAGCAACCACCGAGGTCGAAACACTGGCACAGCAGTGCCGCCAACTACCGAAGCGCCAAAGCGCGCATACCCGCCGCAGACGCCCGGCACACACACGCAAATAATTATACCAGGGAGGAAACCAGATAATGAGCGCCATCTGGACACCGCACCTGACCGTGGCGGCCATCATTGAGTGTGAGGGTCGGTTTCTAATGGTCGAGGAAAACGACGATGGTCGTATTGTGCTTAATCAGCCGGCGGGCCATGTGGAGGAAAACGAATCACTCGCTGAGGCGGCGATTCGCGAAACCCTGGAGGAAACCGGACGCCACTTCGTGCCCGAAGCCATTGTCGGTGTCTATCGCTGGCGTAGCCCACTGAATCAAGTCACCTATCTGCGCATCGCTTATTGCGGCCAGGGCTCTGCCCGCGACCGTGACATTTCCCTCGATGCCGATATAATCACCACTCACTGGTTGAGTTATGCCGAACTGCAAGAAAACACGGAACAACTCCGCAGTCCGCTGGTGATGCGCTGCATTGATGATTATCTTGCTGCACAACGCCATCCTCTCGATCTTGTCAATGAGCTGACCTGAACTCCGTATCTGCAAATCATGAATCTTTCCTCCGCCCCCCAACACGTTATTGTCGGCCTCTCCGGCGGCGTCGACTCCTCGGTGGCTGCGGTGCTGCTGCAACAGCAAGGCTACAAGGTCGAAGGGATGTTCATGAAGAACTGGGAAGAGGATGACAAAGAGGGGTATTGCAGTGCCGCCGAAGACCTTGCCGATGCCAAAAGTGTCAGCGACACACTCGGCCTCACATTGCATGCAGTCAATTTCTCCGCCGAATATTGGGACCGGGTCTTCAGTTACTTTCTCAGCGAATACGAAGCGGGTCGTACCCCGAATCCCGATATCCTCTGTAATCGTGAAATCAAGTTCAAGGCCTTTCTCGAGCACGCACTGAGCCTCGGTGCCGATCGCATTGCCACTGGTCACTATGCCCGCGTCGCATACCAGGACGGCAAGTATCACCTGCTCAAGGGCCTGGATACCGGCAAGGACCAAAGCTATTTCCTCTACACCCTGGGACAGTACCAGCTCTCCCGGACCCTGTTCCCGGTCGGTGAGCTGGAAAAGCCCGAGGTCAGACGCATTGCCGAACAACACCAGCTGGTGACCTACAATAAAAAGGACAGCACTGGGATCTGCTTTATCGGCGAGCGTGATTTTCGCGAATTTCTCAGCCGCTACCTGCCAGCTCAGCCCGGTGAGATCCGTACTCCCGAAGGACAGGTAATCGGCCATCACAGCGGGTTGATGTACTACACACTGGGACAACGTCAGGGCCTCGGCATCGGCGGTGTTACCGGCGCCAATGACGACCCTTGGTATGTCGTCGGCAAGGACATGGAGAACAATGTGCTGCTCGCCGCGCAGGGACATGACCACCCTCTCTTGTTCAGCCAACGGCTGCATGCTGCACAACTGAGCTGGGTCGATGGCGAAGGCCCATCAGCACCGTTTTCCTGCCGGGCCAAAACCCGCTACCGCCAGGCAGATCAGGCCTGTACCATCACACGGCTTGATACCGACAGCTGTGAAGTCGATTTCAAACAGCCGCAACGTGCGGTGACGCCGGGACAGTCGGTGGTGTTTTACGACGGCGAAATCTGCCTCGGCGGCGGGATTATCGAATCGACCTCTTGAATACGATTACGCAACCCACCATCTTTGATAATATGAGCAAAACATTGACAGACCGAACCATGGCCCTTGGCGGGGTATTCCAGGCCGCCTGGCTGGTCGACCAGGTCGCCAAGCACGGCAGGCTGTCACAGTCCGAATTCGAAACCTGCCTGGGTAGCCTGTTTGAAATCTCACCGCCCACCACAGAAGCCGTCTACGGTTCCCGTTTTGAGATCAAACGTGGGCTGCAAACACTCAGTGAACAACTTCAGGGCGATGAGGAGCAACGTAATATCTACATCATGCGTTATGCCATCAACCTGCTCCAGTTGGAGCGGAAACTGAACAGGCAGCCGGTCATACTCAAGCAAATCACCGATGGACTCGACGGGGCAGCCCACCAAATCAAGCACTTTGGGCTCACCCACAGCAATGTTGTGGCCCGCATTGCCGACATCTATTCACAAACCATCAGTACACTGTCACCGCGCATCATGGTGAGTGGAGAGAACAACCACCTGCAAAACCCGGAGAATGCCAACCGGGTGCGGGCGCTCTTGCTGGCAGGGATTCGTTCGGCAGTGTTGTGGCGACAGAGTGGCGGCCGTCAATGGCAACTACTTTTTCAACGCAAAACGCTGATGAATAGTGCCAGACAACTCATGGCCTGAATCCCCCCCGGAATCGTACTACGGGGGTGTGCATATGAGTCAGCAGAGGTACGAGTCATTCAGCTTCACTCGTGTAGATTGAAACGAAAAAGACCGCCATAAGGCGGTCTTTCCAATACCCACCAGCTCAATCTATTTCTTCTCATCCACGCGCAAGTTGGCACGATTTTTCTCCACCAGTTTCAGGCCAATGCCTTTAATCTGAGTCAATTCATCTACCGATTTAAATGGCCCATGCTCCTCGCGGAAATTGATTATGGCCTGTGCCCGCTTGATCCCGACACCCAGTATATTTTCTGCCATTGTCTGGGCGTCAGCAGTGTTGATATTCACCACAGCCGCACTCGCGAGGGTTGAAAACATGAGGAAAAGGGTCAACGTAAACAGCCGAATAACGTTTTTCATGAGATGTACTCCTTGTACATGAAGAATAAATCCATCTGCCTTGACAGGCGCTCCCAGTAGAACTCACATTTTCCACAAGGGCAATGCTGCAGCTGTAAGAAATTTCCCCATTTATTGTAGGAATTTAACGAAAAAGCACTCAATGCGGCAGCTCATCCTCAATCCTGACCAGTGCCTGTAATGGTTCATCGGCTGCAGTGATCGGTCTACCGATAACCAGGTAATCAGAACCCAGGCGAACCGCATCGGAGGGAGTTGTAATACGCGTCTGATCCCCCTTTTTCGCCCAAGACGGACGGATGCCCGGTGTCACCAGTTGAAAATCAGTCGTGATAGTCTCACGCAACATCTCCACTTCCCTGGGAGAACAAACCACCCCGTCCAGCCCAGCCTCCTGTGAGAGCAGAGCCAACCGTTTGACATTATCTGCCGGTGTGCCAGTGAGACCAATCTGCGCGATATCCTTTTCCCCCATGCTTGTGAGAATAGTGACAGCAATAAGCTGTGGCCGGTTGCTGCTTTTCTCCAAGGCTTCCCGAGCCGCCTCCATCATCCGCTTTCCCCCAAGTGCATGCACATTGACCATCCATACACCCAGGTCTGCAGCAGAGCGACAGGCACCGGCAACCGTATTGGGGATATCGTGAAACTTCAGGTCCAGAAAGACATCATAGCCCCGGGTCACCAGCTTCTCGACCAGCGGTGGTCCACAACGAGTGAACATCTCCTTACCCACTTTAAGACGACAGCGTGACGGCTCGAGCCGCTCAACAAGAGCAAGCGCATCAGTTTCTTGTTCGAAGTCAAGTGCAACAATGATTCGGGAGTTATTCGTTATCGAATTTGTCATCATGTAATCCAGTTAAACCAGGTTTATTCACCTTCAATACCATGGATCGGTTTTACAGTGTTCCAGTGCTTACAGCTTGGACAGTGCCAATGCATGCTTTTGGAATTAAAACCACAGTTGTTACAACGATAAACCGGCTTTGCCGACAGCAGTTTCCCTATTATATCCCTGACAAGGGTGACTTCACCCTGCTGCTCACCCTGAATATGGTTGACTCGCAATTCAAGGAGGTACTCCAGTGCACGCAATGAAGGACGCCGCTGCAGGTAGCTTTTAAGCAGGGTAATAGCTTGCTGCTCCTCGCCACGGGTATGCAACTGCTGTGCAAGAGCAAGCACGAGGGAAATACTCTCACGCTTTTCAACCAGACCACGCAAGTACTGGACGAAATCCGCCATTTTCCCCTGCAACTCATAACTGTGCTGCAACGGTTCAATGGCCAAAGGGAGATAATCCGCATCTTGCTGCTCTATCTTTTTAAACGCGCGGGTCGCGTAATCCGGCTGCTGGTTTTTAATTGCAATATCCGCCTCAAGAAGGCTTGCACGAACACAGTTTTTATCTTCCTTAAAGGCGCGTTTAATCAGTTTTTTCGCTTCTGCGTTATCACCATGTTTCAACGCCAGTTCCGCTAATTCACAGTAATAATGAGCGATCATCGGCGCTACATCCATACCATTCACAGAGGAGAGTTTGCACGCTACCTCAACGGCCTTTTGCCACTCTTTTTCCTGCTGAAAGATCTCAAGGAGCTGACGCTTGCTGTATTTCCCATAATCAGGATTATTTGCCAGGTCTTGAAACAGACTTTCGGCACGATCCAGCAAACCGGCACGCATATAGTCCAGAGCAAGCTCATACAATGCCCGATTACGGTGAGAACGTGCCAAAGCCGGGCGAGCGATGAGGTTCTGATGGATACGAATCGCTCGGTCTACCTCACCACGTCGCACAAATAGACTCGCGAGTGCAAACTGGATATCAACGGTCTCGTTATCAAGCTGAGACATGCGGATGAAGACCTCTAATGCCTCATCCGGTTGTTCATTAAGGATGAAATTAAGCCCCTGAAAGAGCTCACGAGACAAGGGAGGACAGTCTGAAAGATGTTGTCTGGGTCTAAATTTGCTGCGCCCAATAAACCAACCGGATAAGGCCGCAACAGGAAGCAGCATAAACAACAGCTCCACAGCCATATCAATACGGCCCTTTTATTGGCATCTCACGCAGATTTTTTATTTCCTGTTCACACAGTTTCAATCGCTTGCGGAGCTGTGCTCGATCATGGCGAATCGTTAGAACGAAGCCGAAACTCAACAGCAAGCCCGCCAATGCACCGATAGAAAGTACAATGAAGATCAGTACGGCCAAAGGCAATGTAATACTGGAAAAATAATAATCGAAAGTGACTTCGCCGGCATTGAGAGAAGCCATGCTTGCACCGATCAGCGCGATCAGCAGAAGAAAAAGAATGATGACTAGACGTTTCATATCGACTCCACTATATCAGTTCCGTGATATGGCTGGGAATCAGTGAAGCAACTAACGACAGAATTAGAGTGTCGGAAAACAGCAAACGGCAGCATTGTGGCAATGCGGCCATGTATCACACGGATTCAGGCGGTTTCCTGCTGAATCTCGTTTCCTTGCATTAGACCATCATTAACACGCTCACGCAGCTCCTTTCCCGGTTTAAAATGCGGAACATATTTGGAACCCAGTGCAACGGATTCTCCGGTCTTGGGATTACGCCCCATACGGGGTGGGCGATAATGAAGGGAGAAACTACCAAAACCACGTATTTCGATCCTCTCGCCAGTGGCCAGAGCGTTCCCCATGGTCTCAAGAATAGTCTTCACCGCAAGCTCTACATCTTTGTATGCCAATTGTGATTGTTTGCGCGAGAGTATTTCAATTAATTCTGATTTTGTCATGGCGCTTCCTGAAAGCGTAGGCGGGACTCGCCACCGGCGAGTCCCGATACGATATTAGTCGTCCTGATTTTCCATCTGCTCCTTGAGCAGATCACCCAGGGTTGGGTTCACCGGTGCAGAGCGCCTGTAGTCCTGAACAGCTTCATGCTCCTCATCGCTGTCCTTCGCCTTGATGGAAAGATTGATGGTACGGTTTTTACGGTCAACACCAATGAACTTGGCCTCGACCTCCTCACCCTCTTTCAACAAGCTACGGGCATCTTCCACACGGTCGCGGGAAAGCTCGGAAGCACGCAGATAACCTTCGACGCCATCTGACAGCTCGATAACAGCACCTTTCGCGTCGACTTCACGCACAGTACCAGTAACGATACTGCCCTTCTGGTGTGCCCCGACGAAATCAGAAACCGGATCCTGTTCCATCTGCTTGATACCCAGAGAGATACGCTCACGCTCGGGGTCGATGGCCAGAATGACAGCCTCAACTTCATCCCCCTTCTTGAAGGTGTGAACAGCCTCTTCACCCGCTTCGTTCCAGGAGATATCGGACAGGTGAACCAGACCGTCAATACCACCGTCCAGACCAATGAAGATACCGAAGTCGGTAATGGACTTGATATTGCCGGAGACCTTGTCACCCTTGTTGTGGGTGGTGGCAAACTCTTCCCAGGGGTTGGCTTGGCACTGCTTCATACCCAGGGAGATGCGACGACGCTCGGCATCGATATCCAGCACCATAACTTCCACTTCGTCACCCAGTTGAACGACTTTGGAAGGATGGATATTTTTATTGGTCCAGTCCATTTCGGAAACGTGAACCAGACCTTCAACGCCCTCCTCGATCTCTACGAAGCAGCCGTAATCGGTCAGGTTGGTTACCTTGCCGAACAGGCGGGTGCCTTCGGGGTAACGACGGGTAATATCTTCCCATGGGTCCTCACCCATCTGCTTGAGGCCGAGGGAAACACGGTTGCGCTCACGGTCAAACTTGAGCACCTTGACATCAATCTCGTCACCGACATTGACGATTTCGCTCGGATGCTTAACGCGCTTCCAGGCCATGTCGGTGATATGCAGCAGACCATCGATACCACCCAAATCAACGAAGGCGCCGTAGTCGGTCAGGTTCTTGACGATACCCTTGACGATCTGGCCATCCTGCAGATTGGCCAGCAGCGCTTCGCGCTCTTCGCTGGACTCGGTTTCGACAACTGCGCGACGGGAAACAACAACATTGTTACGTTTGCGATCGAGCTTGATAACCTTGAATTCGAGATCCTTACCTTCCAGGTAAGCGGTGTCACGCACGGGGCGTACATCGACCAGGGAGCCGGGCAGGAAGGCACGGATATCCTGCAGTTCGACAGTAAAGCCACCCTTGACCTTGTCGATGATCCGACCGGTAACGGTTTCGTCTGCATCGTGCGCCTTTTCCAGGCGGGTCCAGGACTCGGCACGCTTGGCCTTCTCGCGGGAGAGGCGGGTAGCGCCGAAACCGTCTTCAACAGCTTCCAGGGCAACATCGACCTCATCACCGACAGCAACCTCGAGCTCGCCGCTCTCGTTACGGAATTGCTCGACCGGGATCATGCCCTCGGACTTCAGTCCGGCATTTACAACGACCATATCGGAGCCGACAGATACAACGATTCCGGTGACAATGGAGCCGGGACGCATTTGGGTGGCGCTCAGGCTCTCTTCAAAAAGTTCTGCAAAGCTTTCGCTCATCGCTTGGTAACCTAAAATAGAAAAAGCCGCATTACCCTGAACTGCAGTAAGGCGGGTTGTTGTTCCTGCAATTTGTATGTGCCGTCAGCGGCATATACCCCATGGTTCAGCCGATGAACTCACCGCAATGCGCAAGCACCTCGGCAAACACCTCTTCGACACCTTTTGTCGAGGTGTCGATGGTAACGGCATCATCGGCCGGCCTGAGCGGGGAGGCACTGCGTGTACGATCTCGCTCGTCACGCTGTTCGATCTCCTCGATCAGATTAACCAGATTAGCATTGAACCCCTTTTCTTTCAACTGCTTATACCGTCTTTCAGCCCGCACCTGTGCCGATGCCGTCAAAAAGAACTTCACATCGGCCTGAGGGAAGACCGTCGTGCCCATATCGCGGCCATCGGCGATCAGCCCGGGTAATTGAGCAAAATCGCGCTGACGCTGCAACAAGGCTTCACGCACCGTCGGCAACGCCGCCACTTTCGAGGCATTATTCCCTGCCTCTTCGGTGCGGATTTCGTTACTAACATCCTGTTTTTCAAGGACAACCTTGATACCACCATCCTCTTCAGCCAGGAATTCGACATTCAGTTCCGCGGCTACCGCCGCTACCGCGAACTCGTCGTCCAGCGCTACCTGGTGA
>JBFFNE010000023.1:0-34697 GCA_041563315.1 Thiohalomonadaceae bacterium | reverse complement strand
TGGTTCAGCGCATCGGCCATATTGCTATTCTCTACCGCGCGGCGAAAAAACCGGTTATCCGTCTGCCCTGATCGGCTGTGACTCTCGCCAGCTCAGCAACAACAGAAACAGGCCAGCGAGACTATTACTCAGGTATAGCAGGGAGGCAATACCATGCAACATGCCAAAACGGGCCGCCTCACTACTTCCTTCAACAATCCCCTGGGCCTTCAACTCAGCCATCAACGGCTGCAGCACGAATTCCCCAACGGCGACCAGCACCAACATCAATACAAGCAGTGATACGCGAAGCCCCTTCAGTGAACGTGAAGCGGCTAGCGACATCAGCAGCAGAAGCATACCGCAGCCCAGTCCAATGAAACTGACAGAGGTAAACATCTTGCCCGCCAACATTCCGGCCAGCATGCGGTCATCAAGGGTAGCGAAAAGGATAGGAACGGCAAGATAACCGATCGCCCACAGGCAACCTACCCAGAGGGTCAACAACACGGGCTCAGCGTAGCGCATTCTGGAGAAACCGCCTTCCCGCTGCATAAACCTACTCGTAACGGACTGCAACAATTTCGTATTCGCGAATGCCGCCCGGCGCCTGGACCTCGGCCACGTCATCGACCTCCTTACCGATAAGGGCGCGGGCAATGGGCGAGGTATAAGAGATTTTTCCGCCTTTGATATCGGACTCATCCTCGCCAACGATCTGATACGTTACCTCCTTGTCGGTTTCCAGATCGAGCAAATCGACGGTCGCGCCGAAAACGACCTTGCCGTTGGCATTGACGGTACGGGGATCAATGATCTGTGCAGTACCCAGCTTACCCTCGATGTCCTGAATACGTCCCTCGATAAAGCCCTGTTGCTCACGTGCTGCGTGATACTCGGCATTCTCTTTAAGATCGCCGTGCTCTCGCGCCTCGGCGATGGCCTGGATGACCCTGGGACGTTGCACGGTCTTCAGTTCATTGAGTTCGGCACGCAGCTTCTCGGCCCCGTATACCGTCATCGGTGTCTTTTCCATCAGTTCAACTCCAAATGCAGGTCCTGCAGGCGATTGACATCGCCGGCGGCACGCTTTTTCATCGCGCGGGTAGTCGCCGCGGCGCCGGCCAGCGTGGTGGTATAAGTCACCTTGTGCTGTAGCGCCTCACGGCGGATAAGGTAGGAATCGGCGATGGCCTGCTTATCCTCGGTAGTATTAATAATAAAGCTGATTTCATCGTTCTTGATCATATCAACGATATGCGGCCGCTCCTCGGTCACCTTATTCACCCGTTCGCAGGGCACACCGGCATCCTGCAGTACTTGGGCGGTGCGTTTGGTGGCCACCACTTCGAAGCCCAGTTCCACCAGATCGCGGGCGATCGGCACCACACCAGGCTTTTCCAGATCGCGCACGCTGATAAAGGCGCGACCGCTGGTGGGCAGCACCACACCGGCACCCAGTTGAGCCTTGTGATAGGCCTCGCCAAAGGTGCGGCCGACGCCCATTACCTCACCGGTGGACTTCATCTCCGGGCCGAGAATCGGGTCGACACCAGGGAACTTGATGAAGGGGAACACTGCCTCCTTCACCGAGTAGTAGGCAGGCACCACCTCACCGGTCACCCCCTGCTGAGGCAGGCTCTGGCCAACCATGCAGCGAGCGGCGATCTTCGCCAACGGGCGGGAGGTCGCCTTGGAAACAAACGGCACGGTACGGGAGGCCCGTGGGTTCACCTCCAGCACATAGACATCTTTGCCTTTTATCGCGAACTGAGTGTTCATCAGACCAATAACCTTAAGCTCCTTGGCCATCTGCACCATCTGGCGACGCAGTTCGTCCTGCACCTCGGCAGTGAGGCTATAGGGCGGAAGCGAACAGGCAGAGTCGCCCGAATGCACACCGGCCTGCTCGATGTGCTCCATAATGCCACCGATTATGACATTCTCACCGTCGCAGATCGCATCCACATCAACTTCAATGGCATCATCGAGGAAACGATCCAGCAGCACCGGCGATTCATTGGAGACCTTCACCGCATCACGCATGTAGGTACGCAGCTCCGCCTCATTGAAAACGATCTCCATGGCACGGCCGCCAAGCACATAGGAGGGGCGCACCACCAGCGGATAGCCGATCTCCTCGGCCAGGCGCACGGCATCCTCAGGATTTCGCGCGGTGCGATTGGGCGGTTGGCGCAGACCCAGCTTATCGATCATCTTCTGAAAGCGCTCACGGTCCTCTGCCAAATCGATGGAATCCGGGGTGGTACCGATGATCGGTGCACCAGCGGCCTCCAGGTCGCGGGCCAGCTTGAGCGGAGTCTGGCCGCCGTACTGGACGATCACGCCCTTTGGCTTCTCAAGATGAATGATCTCGAGCACATCCTCAAGGGTCAACGGCTCAAAATAGAGACGGTCGGAGGTGTCATAGTCGGTGGAGACGGTCTCCGGGTTGCAGTTGACCATAATGGTCTCGTAGCCGTCATCGCGCATCGCCAGCGCCGCATGCACACAGCAGTAGTCGAACTCGATGCCCTGCCCTATGCGGTTGGGACCACCGCCGAGAACCATGATCTTGTCACGTCCGCTCGGATTGGACTCGCACTCCTCCTCGTAGGTGGAATACATGTACGCGGTGGAGGTAGCAAATTCGGCAGCACAGGTATCGACACGCTTATAGACCGGACGAACGTTCAGCTCGTGGCGCAGTTTGCGCATCTCGCCCTCTCGCAGGCCCAACAGCTTGGCCAGACGGCGGTCGGAGAAGCCCTTACGCTTGAGGCGGTAAAGGAAATCACGATCGATGCCGTTAGCGCCAAGCTCGCGCACCTTAGTCTCAAGCTGGATCAGCTCTTCGATCTGCACCAGGAACCAACGGTCAATATGGGTCAGCTCATGCACCTCCTCCACGCTCATGTCGGCGCGGAAGGCGTCACCAACGTAGAAGATGCGTTCGGCAGTAGGACGGCGCAGCTCGCGGCGCAGGGTCTCGATGGCCGTCTCATCGCTCAGGTCCAGAAGCTCGTCGAACCCATCAACCCCGGTTTCCAGGCCACGCAGCGCCTTCTGCAGTGACTCCTGCTGGGTACGACCGATGGCCATCACCTCGCCCACCGACTTCATCTGGGTGGTCAGGGTGGAGTCGGCCTTGGGGAATTTCTCAAAGGTAAAGCGCGGGATCTTGGTGACCACATAGTCGATGGACGGTTCAAACGATGCCGGAGTAGCGCCACCGGTAATATCATTCTGCAGCTCGTCCAGGGTGTAACCGACGGCAAGTTTGGCCGCTACCTTGGCGATAGGGAAGCCGGTCGCCTTAGAGGCCAACGCCGATGAGCGCGACACGCGCGGATTCATCTCGATAATGGTCATGCGCCCGTTTTCAGGATTGATGGCGAACTGCACATTGGAGCCACCGGTATCCACACCGATCTCGCGCAGCACCGCCAGGGAAGCGTTACGCATGATCTGGTATTCCTTATCGGTAAGGGTTTGCGCCGGAGCGACGGTGATGGAATCACCGGTATGGACCCCCATCGGGTCGAAGTTCTCAATGGAGCAGATAATGATGCAGTTATCCTTGCGATCGCGGACGACCTCCATCTCGTACTCTTTCCATCCAAGGATCGACTCTTCAACCAGCAGCTCATTGGTCGGCGACAGGTCGAGACCGCGCTCGCAGATCTCGACAAACTCTTCCTTATTGTACGCGATGCCGCCGCCGGAACCGCCCATGGTAAAACTGGGGCGAATGATGGTAGGGAATCCCACCTGCGCCTGTACCTGCCACGCCTCCTCCATTGAATGGGCCACGGCGGCCTTGGGCATATCCAGACCAATTTTAGTCATCGCTTTGTGGAAACGGTCCCGGTCCTCAGCCTTATCGATAGCATCGCGACTGGCGCCAATCATCTCCACGCCGAACTGCTCCAGCACCCCTTCTCGGGCCAAATCGAGGGCGCAGTTGAGCGCGGTCTGCCCACCCATCGTCGGCAGGATGGCATCCGGGCGCTCCTTCTCTATGATCTTGGCCACCGTTTGCCAGGTAATCGGCTCGATGTAGGTGGCGTCGGCCATCTCGGGGTCGGTCATGATGGTGGCGGGGTTGGAGTTGACCAAAATGACCCGGTAGCCTTCCTCACGCAGGGCCTTACAGGCCTGCGCACCGGAATAGTCGAACTCACACGCCTGCCCGATGATGATGGGACCTGCGCCGATGATAAGGATGCTTTGGATGTCTGTACGCTTGGGCATTGCTCTTTAAGCCACTCCGGATTAAACAAACGGGGCGATCAGCCCGGATGTTGTATAAGTTCGTACGATGATCGCACAGGATTTTGTGCGCACAAGGGATTTTCTGAAGGAGCGGCGTATCGGGGATTCCGGCCGACTAAAGAAAATTCCTTGTGTATGCAAAAAACAAGCGAGGGCGTGCGTAACTTGTGCAACATTCGGGCTCTACCCCGCGCTTATTTCTTGCTGTCTTCGATCAATTCAATGAAGTGATCAAACAACGGCGCAACGTCATGGGGGCCGGGGCTGGCCTCCGGGTGACCCTGAAAACTGAAGGCCGGGCAGTCGGTACGATGTACCCCCTGCAGGGAACCATCAAACAGTGAGCGATGGGTCGCCCGCAAGTTGGCAGGCAAGGTCTCTTCGTCCACAGCAAAACCATGATTCTGCGCGGTGATCATCACCACTCTGCTGTCCAGGTCCTGCACCGGATGATTGCCGCCATGGTGGCCAAATTTCATCTTCACTGTGCGGGCACCACTGGCCAGCGACAGCAATTGGTGCCCCAGGCAGATACCGAACATCGGTAGGCCTGTATCAGTCAGCGTTTTGATCGTCTCGATGGCGTAGTCGCAGGGCGCAGGATCGCCGGGGCCGTTGGCCAGGAAGATCCCATCCGGCTTGAGCTTAAGCACCTCTGCGGCCGGAGTCTGGGCCGGAACCACCGTCAGGCGGCAACCACGGTCGACCAGCATGCGCAAAATGTTGCGCTTAACCCCGTAATCGAAGGCGACTACATGGTGCGGGAGTGCCTCCTCAATGGGGCCATCGGGGTGGCCGGGCAATCCGCCCTCAAGCGTCCAGGTCCCCTGCGCCCATTCGTAGGGCTGCTTGGTCGAGACCTCCTTGGCCAAATCCATACCGTTCAGGCCGGGAAAGGCACGGGCGGCGGCCAGGGCCGCCTCTGCGTCGATATTATCGCCAGCGACAATGCAGCCGTTCTGCGCACCCTTCTCGCGCAGAATGCGGGTGAGCTTGCGGGTATCGATATCCGCAATCCCCACCACCTTGTTCTTCCGCAAGTATTCATCGAGCGGCATCTCGCTGCGCCAATTACTGGCCAGCAGCGGCAAGTCACGAATCACCAGACCGCTGGCAAAGACGCCGGAGGCCTCTTCGTCGTCGCAGTTGGTACCGACATTGCCGATGTGTGGATAGGTCAGAGTAACGATCTGCCGCGCGTAGGACGGATCGGTCAGGATTTCCTGATAGCCGGTGATCGATGTATTAAACACCACCTCACCAACGGTCTGCCCCTCAATACCGATGGACTCACCCCAGAAAAGGGTGCCATCTTCCAGGGCCAGCAGGGCCGGTTGCCGCAAGGTAGCCTCCACGTATCAGATGTGCAAAGCGGGAGGGACCTTGAAAGCCCCCTCCCGCTTAAGAAAACCGAAAGGATGACGCATAACGCGCCGCGTGCCAGAATACGTGGAATTGTAATAGAAGCCTACCCTCTCTGTCTACGCGGTTACGCCTCATAAAGCATCAGACCGCACAATCAGGGGGCATCAATAACCCTCTCTCCCTATCGGTGGGAAGCATAAAAACTATTTTGAGAGGGTGCAGCCCGTCAAAGCCTGACACCTAATACCCTACTTGCCCACTCAAGTTCCGCCGTACCTAATCCATCTGGGAGAGAAAAATAAGACTTGCACAACTCGGCATCTCTCCTGTCCCGTAGTTAATCCGCAATGGGCTTTGACATCCCCCCTGCGGGTGCAGATGAAGTGCTAACGCCGGCAGCGGAGTGATAACGAAAAAGCCCTGCGCCCGGTGGGTGCCGGGCAGGTCTACTTAGTGGAGATAGGTATACTGTCCCCAGAATCCCAGACAATGAGAGCTCCCGAGTTCCGCATAAGAGACATCTAACGCATGAAAAACCGGGCCAGAGAGCAATTTTCATACCCGATAATTCTCTTCTGCATAGAAGCACGGCTCTCGGTTATTGCCACGTTGAATGACATGCTGGGGAACGCCCAGCAGATTAAAGCGGGGTTTGCGCGGCATTGGTCACCTCCGTGTGAGTAACGCACTGAAATAAATTGGTATATTAGCTTCCAACTATATTAGAAACAATTGCTCTCTGACCCGGTTTTTCTTCATAATTGGCGCTTGGCGAGAGCACCTCGATTCTCCGCACCCACCAAGCCTGCAGCAAAGCCGAGAGGAACAAAAACTGCCGTTCAGATGCTCCCTGCAAAAAAAGGCCGTTCATTTGAACGACCTTTTTCAACGGACGACTGAGACTCCCTATAAAAAATCCAGGATCTCCTGCTCGATATCCGCTTTATCGATAATAGTGCCCTGGGCCATCGGCTTATTGAAGAGGTCACTGATCACCGCAGGGATCTGAATATTGGCCGCTTTAGCGATAGACTCAAGTGCATCAATATCCTGTGTGTCCACTTCGCCGGTGAGGGCGTTGGCTATCACCGGAGAAAACTTGGTCCATTCAGCGGTAGAGTAGGCGATGGTTTTCAGCGATTCAGTGCGACAGGTCTCATAGGCCTTGAAACAGGTGGCCGTGTGCGGGTCCATCAAATAGCCCTTGGCAAAGGTCTCCTTGATATAGTGCTTGCCCTCATCATCATCACAAAAATCGGCTGTAAAGATCCTTTGCAGCTGCGCCAACTCATCAGCAGTAAGCTCATAGTGTTTTTCGGTATCGAGCTGGAGCATCAGCGCTTTGGTACGCTCGGCGCCGAACAGGTCGAACAGCACCCGCTCAATGTTGGATGACTTGAGGATATCCATCGCCGGCGAGGTAGTTGGGATCACCGCACGGTCACGCAGGTCGTAGTGACCTGTTTTGATCAACCGGGTCAGGACGTTGTTGTTGTTCGAGGCGATCAGGATCTTCGCTACCGGTAGGCCCATCTTCATTGCATAGTAACCGCCAAGGGCATTTCCAAAGTTGCCACTGGGCACATCCAGGTAGACCTTCTCCCCCAGGGTGATCGCCTTCTGGCGGACCAGCTCCAGGTAGGAGTGCACATGGTAGATAGTCTGAAAGATGATGCGACCGAAGTTGACTGAGTTAGCCGCAGAGAGATGGATCTGCTTCTGCTTCAGTTTCTCCTTGAAGGTCTCCGAACCGAGCAGCCGCTTGAGCGCTCCCTGGGCATCATCAAAGTCACCCTTGATGCCGATCACCTTCAGGTTGGCGGCATCCTCGGTCACCATCTGCAGACGCTGCACATCGGAGGTCCCGCCGTCCGGGTACATGCAGGCTACCTGTACGTTGGCACGGTCCTTAAAGGTCTCCAGCGCTGCCGGGCCAGTATCACCAGAGGTGGCCGCCAGGATCAGGTAGTTCTCACCGCGCTTCTGTGCCAGTGACGAAAGCACGACGCCGAAAGGTTGCAGTGCCATATCCTTGAAGGCGCGGGTCGGACCGTGCCAAAGCTCGCTAACGTAGAGGTCATCATTAACCTTGACCACTGGCACCGGGTTCGCCGGGTCGTCGAAATTATCATACAGCGCCAGAGCTTGCTCGATCACCGCCGGCTCAATGTCGATGGCAAAAACAGCAAGAATATTCCGAGCCAGTGTTTTGTAGTCAGCATCCAGATGGTCAGCCAGGAAGGAGGTCCCCAGTTCTGGCAGTGACTCCGGAGAGTAAATGCCGCCATAGGAGGACAAGGGATTGAGGATCGCCTCTGAAAAAGTGACCTGTAAAGGGTGTTGGCCGTCGTTGCCGCGGGTTTCGATAAAGTTCACGTTGCTACCTGATCGTTGATATGACGTTGGTGAATTACCCGGCATTATAACGAATTCGCCGGCCGGGTTCCTTACGCTTGAATAAATTGACTCTCGCCAGGACATTCTGCATGCCAAAAAAGCCATCCCAGCGTTGGTAAGCCTGGCGATCTTCACGATGCTCCCTTGACGGGTTCCTTACGCTTGAATAAATTGACTCTCGCCAGGACACCCTGCATGCCAAAAAAGCCATCCCAGCGTTGGTAAGCCTGGCGATCAACACGATGCTCCCTTGATTTGCGAGCAAAATGCCCGAAACCGTGCTCCCACCATTCATCTGCTTTCCTGCATACGAGGGGGTCATAAACGTCGGGGAAACCCGTGGCATCTAAGGTCTTGGCAGAACTCTTTTATTCTGCAGCCACAATAGTGTCGACCAGCAGTTGCATACTCTGGTTTCCCCGCCACTCGTTGATATCGAGCCGATAGGCAATCTGCACATGCTGCGGACTAAGCTCCAGCAGCGGCTCATCCACATTAAAAGCGATGGCATCGACGAGCCGGCCCGAATCAGGCCAGCGCAGCTGCATCTTGAGGTGACGCTCTCCAACGATGCGCGAACCGGCCACATCGAACCAGCCATCGAACAGCGGCTCGACAAAGCCCTGCCCCCACGGCGTTTCACTACGCAGCCTGGCAGCCAGTTCCATGGTCACCTCCTCCGCAGCCAGCTCACCGTCGCTCATTAGGGTACCCCGCAGCTCCTCTTCACCCAGATGGCGTCGGACCTCGATATCAAACGCCTGCTTGAATGGCTCCAGGGCATCGGCATGGATCGTCAGTCCTGCAGCCATGGCATGACCGCCGAACTTCTTTAACAGTTCCGGGTGGGCCGCGGCGACCGCATCGAGGGCATCGCGGATGTGCAGCCCCTTGACCGAACGGGCCGAGCCTTTGATATCGCCGTTGACCGCATCGGTAAAGACAATCACCGGACGGTGCAGCTTGTCCTTGATGCGGGAGGCAAGGATACCTATCACCCCCTCGTGCCATGACGGGTTATAGAGACAGAAACCGAAGGGAAGCGTGGCATCCTCATCCAAATGGAGCCGCTCGACCTCAGCCAGCGCTTCATCGCGCATATCTCCCTCCACTGAGCGGCGTTCATGGTTAAGCTCTTCCAGACGAACCGCAAGCACTCGCGCCTCAGCGAGGCTTTCACTCAGCAGACAGTTGATACCGATAGTCATGTCTTCCATGCGGCCTGCAGCATTGAGGCGCGGGCCAAGGCCAAACCCGAGGTCGCTGGAGACCAGGCGCGAGGTATCACGCCTTGAGGCTTCGCACAGCGCTCGGATACCGGGTGAGGCGTGACCGGCGCGTATGCGTGCCAGCCCCTGAGCCACAAGAATGCGGTTGTTATGATCCAGCGGCACTACATCCGCAACGGTCCCCAATGCCACTAGGTCGAGCAGCGTCGCCAGGTTCGGAATTTTTATCCCCTGCCGCTCAAACCACCCTTGTTCACGCAGGTGACTTCGCAGTGCCAGCATGGTGTAAAAAATCACCCCAACCCCTGCTAGATTCTTGCAGCGGAAGGCGTCACCGGGCTGATTGGGATTAACAATAGCCTCCGCGAGGGGCAATGCCTCGCCCGGCAGATGGTGGTCGGTCACCAATACCTTGATCCCCGCCTGCTGTGCGGCCACCACGCCATTAATACTGGAGATGCCATTATCGACAGTGACAATCAGATCCGGCTCACGCCCGGCGGCAACCGCAACAATCTCGGGTGTCAGGCCATAGCCATACTCAAAACGGTTAGGCACCAAAAAATCGACCTCTGCCGCGCCTAGCAGACGCAGCGCCTTCACCGCCACGGTGGTGCTGGTGGCACCGTCAGCATCGAAGTCGCCCACCACCAGGATGCGCCACTGCTGCGTCAATGCCTCAGTCAATAGGGTTACTGCCTCATCGATGCCCTTGAGCTGATGAAACGGCAACAAGCTCTCCAGCGAGTAGTTCAGCTCCTCGACAGAGGTAATCCCCCGACATGCGTAGAGGCGCGCAAGCAGTGGTGGCAGGTCGGCAGGAAAATCATCCGGGGTCGCCAACGGCTCGCGGCGAACGATGTGGTGGGTGCTACGATACATCACTCCCCCCTCCGCAACATCGAGCAGAGCGGCTTGCGGCGGCGCCACCAGCACCGCAACGCAGCCCGGTTGATGTGCCAGCACCCCAGGCCCGGCAACGCGATCACCAATTCGGCCAGCTCGCCTGCGCGCAGCATGGTCAGCAACGGAGCAAAAAGCGCCTGCTCCGATAGTTCAAGCGATTCCACTGTCGTCTGCCACAACAGCCTGCTCTGCTCTGCAACCAGGCCCAGCGAGGCGGATACGGGTGTATCCACCTCGATCCCATGAAGCCGGGCCAGCCCTCTTGCAAGCGGGTCATCAGCCACCACCCGGCTCCAGGTAGACACACTGGTGGTCACCGGCAGTTCACCCCCACCCCAGAACCAAAGGCTGTTCACCATCAATTGGTCCCGCTCAGTACGTCGGACATTGACCTGACTAGCATGCAGCAGCATCTGCATTTCGGTCATTGCGCGCTGAAACACCAGCGCCTGGTCCCCCTGTGGCAGCACCTCCCGTACTCGGCGTCCCATCGCCTCAGCCGTGGGCGTAGTACGCATTTCCAGCGACTGCGGGAGACGCAGATACCAGCGCTGAGGAGTCGCGACCAGGAACTGCCAACCATCCTCGGCATAGAACCGGTCGAACTCCGCCACCAGTTCATTCGCCTCACTCTGGGTTACGCCCAGGGTATTGCTGGCGGAGAGATAGAGCTGGTCGCGGTCGGCCACCAGGTGGACAGGGTCGGCATGCAACCACCAGCCGCTGGAGGCATCCAGGCCGTCCCCAAGCGCACTGACCGAAGCGGCAGGCCGATCTCGCCCTGCCTCAACCGATATGTGAAAAAGGTCAAACAGGTATGAGGTGGTATCCGCGGGCAATGCTTCCCGCCGCCCCTTCGACAACAGCGTCTGTAACGCAGGCATTGGGGGCCAGTCAGCATCGTTTGGCAGATGTTTTTCAACATCTGAAAGCAACAGGGTCAGTGAGCACTGGGGCATTGAAGTTAACCGTACACGCTCTGTGGTACCAGCAAGAAGGGGGCCTGACGCCCCCTCATTCTCATCTTACCGATTCTGTGTCAGTGTTAGCCCAGCGGCTCCATGCGGATGCGCACGACCTGGCTCTGGGTGGTTTTGAGTGCCTCGATTTTGGCGATGGCGTCGTTCATCTTCGCCTCGACCACGTGATGGGTCAGCAGGATCAGCGGCACGGTATAGCCGCCGTCGATGGAGGGCTTCTGGATCATCGCCTCGACGCTGATCTCCGCCTCGCTAAGGATGCGGGTGATGTCGGCCAGCACGCCCGGATTGTCCTGCACCTGCATGCGCAGGTAGTAGGAGGTGGTGACCTCCTCCATCGGCAACACCGGAATGTCGGTGATCGCATCGGGCTGGAAGGCCAGGTGCGGCACCCGGTTCTCCGGGTCAGAGGTCAGGGTGCGGGTGACATCGATGATGTCGGCCACCACCGCCGAGGCGGTGGGATCGGCACCGGCGCCTGCGCCGTAGTAAAGGGTCGGGCCTACCGCATCGCCCTGCACCAGTACCGCGTTCATTACGCCGTCGACATTGGCGATGAGGCGGCGCTCGGGGATCAGGGTCGGGTGGACGCGCATCTCAATGCCGCCGGCGGTACGGCGTGCAATGCCCAAGTGCTTGATGCGGTAGCCGAGTGCCTCGGCATAGGCCACATCCTCACCGGTGATGTGACTGATCCCCTCGGTGAAGGTCTTGTCGAACTGCAGCGGAATGCCGAAGGCGATAGAGGCGAGAATGGTCAGCTTGTGCGCCGCATCGATCCCCTCGACATCGAAGGTGGGATCGGCCTCGGCGTAACCGAGGCGCTGTGCCTCGGCCAGCACGTCGGCAAAATCGCGGCCCTTGTCGCGCATCTCGGTAAGGATGAAGTTGCCGGTGCCGTTGATGATGCCGGCCAGCCACTCGATGCGGTTGGCGGAGAGTCCCTCGCGCATCGCCTTGATGATCGGGATACCGCCGGCGACCGCCGCCTCAAAGGCCACCATCACGCCCTGCTCCTGCGCCGCGGCGAAGATTTCGTTGCCGTGCTTGGCGATCAGCGCCTTATTGGCGGTGACCACGTGTTTACCGTTGGCGATGGCGCGCATCACCATCTCGCGGGCTTGTTCGTCGCCGCCAATCAGCTCGACGATGACGTCAATATCCGGATTATCAACCACCTCTTCCGGGTTTATGGTCAACTCGATATCCGTGGTATCGCAGATGCGAGGTTTGCTAATATCGCGGGCAGCCGCGTGGGAGACAGCGATGCCGCGCCCTGCGCGACGTGCAATCTCCTCGGCATTACGTTTAAGGACATTGACCGTGCCGCCACCGACGGTACCCAGTCCCAACAGACCGACTTTAACGGGATTCATGACCATCCTTCTTAATTTTGAAAAAAATAACTCGCCACAGAGGCAGTAATTCGTCATTCCGGCGAATAGCCGGAATGTATCTACTTAACTCACCGGAGTTCCCGCCTGCGCGGAAATGACGGTCATGAAATATTCATGACCTTGGCAACACATTTACCCATGGCGCTTGCGATAATGATGCAGGAAACGCTCAATGCGCGTCATTGCCTCCTGCAGATCATCGCCACTGGGCAAAAACACCATACGAAAGTGATCCGGGTTCATCCAATTAAAGCCCGTGCCCTGCACCACCAGCACCTTTTCGTCTTTCAGCAGCTCCAGCGCAAAAGCTTGATCATCCTGTATAGGATACATGCTCGGGTCAAGCCGAGGAAATAGATAAAGCGCCGCCTGCGGCTTGACACAGCTGACGCCGGGCATGGCGTCGAGCATCTCCCAGGCAATATCGCGCTGCCGTCGCAGGCGTCCGCCAGGCGCTACCAGGTCATTGATGCTCTGATAACCGCCGAGAGCGGTCTGGATCGCAAACTGCCCGGGCACGTTAGAGCAAAGACGCATTGAGGAGAGGATATTCAATCCCTCGATATAGTCCAGTGCATGGCTCTGCTCTCCGGAGACCACCATCCAACCAGCGCGGTAACCACAGGCGCGATAGTTCTTCGACAGGCCATTGAAGGTAACGAACAACACGTCGTCGGCGAGTGAAGCGATGGAGGTGTGGTTCAGGCCGTCATAGAGCATCTTGTCGTAGATCTCATCGGCAAAAATGATGAGCTGGTGCTGGCGGGCGATCTCGACAAGTTCACGCAGCAGGTCATCCGGGTAGACCGCTCCGGTCGGGTTATTGGGATTGATGATGACAATTGCCCGGGTGTTTTTGCTGATTTTGCTGCGAATGTCATCCAAGTCCGGGAGCCATCCGGCCCCCTCATCGCAGACGTAGTGACGCGGTTCACCACCACCCAGGCTCACCGCCGCTGTCCATAGCGGATAGTCAGGGGCTGGCACCAGCACCTCATCACCATTATTTAGCAGGCCCTGCATCGCCAACACGATAAGTTCGGAAACACCATTACCAATGTAGATGTCATCCATCCCGACACCGGCGATCTGTTTGGACTGGGTGTAGTGCATGATCGCCTTGCGTGCAGCGAACAGCCCCTTGGAATCGGAATAACCGGAGGATTGTGGCAGGTTGTAGATCACATCTTGCTGGATCTCCTCCGGGGCCTCGAAGCCGAACGGCGCCAGATTGCCCAGGTTGAGCTTGATGATGCGGTGCCCCTCCTCCTCCATCAGGCGTGCGTGGGCCATCACAGGACCACGGATGTCGTAGCAGACATTGGTAAGCTTGGAAGACTTCAGGATGGGACGCATGGTATCTACGGAACTCTCTGTCTGGTGGAGCGATAAATTCAAAGCAAGCCGTCCTGGCGGAACATTTCACGAATGCCACGCAGCGCCTGACGGGTGCGGTGCTCATTCTCGATGAGGCCGAAACGCACGTGGTCATCACCGTACTCACCAAAGCCCACGCCGGGTGAAACCGCGACCTTAGCCTGTTCAAGCAATTTTTTTGAAAACTCCAGCGAGCCGAAATGACGGTAGGCCTCGGGTATCGGAGCCCAGACAAACATCGTTGCCTTCGGCTTATCCACCTTCCAGCCCATACCATTGAGACCGTCGCAGAGCACATCGCGGCGGCTCTGGTACATGGCGCTGATCTCACGCACGCAATCCTGCGGCCCCTCCAGAGCGGCGATGGCCGCCACCTGGATCGGCGTAAACATGCCGTAATCGAGATAGGATTTCATCTTCGCCAGCGCACCCACCAAGGTTGGATTACCGCACATGAAACCGACGCGCCAGCCGGGCATGTTGTAGGTCTTGGACATAGAGTAGAACTCCACCGCGACCTCTTTTGCTCCGGGAACCTGCAGGATCGACGGCGGCCTATAGCCATCGAAGGCGATCTCGCCATAGGCAATATCATGGATCACCCAGATCTCATGCTCTCGGGAAATCGCCACCACTTTCTCGAAAAACTCCAGCTCCACACACTGCGCAGTAGGATTGCCAGGGAAGTTGATGACCAGGAACTTGGGACGTGGCCAGGAGTTCTTGATCGCCTTCTCCAGCTCCTCAAAGAAATCACGATCCGGTAGCAGCGGCACATGACGGATGTCGGCTCCAGCAATTACAAATCCGTAAGGATGGATCGGGTAGGCCGGATTAGGTACCAGCACTGCGTCCCCGGGTCCGGTCGTGGCCAGTGCCAAATGGGCCAAGCCCTCTTTGGAACCGATGGTGACGATCGCCTCGGTCTCCGGGTCCAGCTCGACGTCAAAGCGCTCCTTGTACCAGTTGCACACGGCACGACGCAGGCGCGGAATCCCCTTGGACATCGAGTAACGGTGCGTATCATCCCGCTGCGCCGCCTCCACCAGCTTGTCAACAATGTGCCGGGGAGTCGGCTGATCCGGGTTGCCCATGCCAAAATCAATAATATCCTCACCACGCGCTCGCGCCTTTGCCTTCAACTCATTAACAATGGCGAAGACATACGGTGGCAAGCGCTTGATTCTCTGGAACTCATCTATCAACGTGGCGATATCCGATATAGCCCTTTCCCGGCGGCGGTGCTAAGGCTCGGTCTGTGGGAACGAAAGCTGCTAACATTACTGGCGCGGTAATTCCCTGTCAATCTACCGAAAACAGATAACCCCCTATTCTAACGGGAATAAAACCATGAAATTCACTCGCGAACTGTCTGAGGGACTCTACACCATCCATGCTTGCCAGAACGACGAGGTGATCATCAATTCGCCCCGCCGCGAGGATGGGAGGGACGAGGATGGCCGACTCACCCTGCGGCAAAGCTTTGTCATCAGCCCGAGTCACCTGCTCCAGGGCTGGCCTCCCACTGCCATCGAGGCGCTTGAAGCGGAGCACCTTTCGGCTATCACCGGGCTGAATCTGGAAGTATTATTGCTGGGTACTGGAAGGCGGCTGCGCTTCCCTGCCAGCAAACAAGTGGCCGCATTAGTGTCACTCGGCATCGGCTATGAGGTGATGGACACCGCCGCCGCCTGCCGTACCTACAACATCCTCACCGGAGAGGGACGCCAGGTCGGTGCCGCAATCATCATCGAAGGATAGGATTCACCGCAGAGGACGCAAAGGAAATGCATTAAGAAATGGCCACGGAACACACGGAAGTGAATAAAGCTAGCTTTAACTCACGATTCGATGGTTACGTGAACTTCGAAACCATGAAGAAAAAAACCCGCACAATGACAACGAAGCCCATAGCGCATCGCACAAGCTAACCTACGCACCGAGGCAATGACCGCATCATTCCGTGTGTTTTGTGTATTCCGCGGCTATTTTTTCGCATCTCTTCGCGTCCTTTGCGTCTTTGCGGTGAGCTGTTTCTACAGCACGTCCCCGCTATAGCCGCGGCTCTCCAGGATCTTGCGCAGGCGTTTCAGCGCCTCGATCTGGATCTGGCGCACCCGCTCTCGGGTGACACCAATAGCCGCTCCTACCTCTTCAAGAGTAGAGCTGTCGTAGCCATGCAGGCCAAACCGCCGCTCTACCACCTCACGTTGCCGGTCAGCGAGTTCATTTAACCAAACGTCGATATTATTACGAATGGCCTCATTCTGCAGCAGTACAGAGGGGTCGAGATTGTTTTCATCAGGAATGACATCAATTAAAGCATTATCCGCCCCCTGCCCGAGCGGCGAATCCATCGAACTCACCCGTTCGTTAAGGCCCATCATCCGCTTGACCTCGTCGATAGGCTTGTCCAGCATCTCGGCGATCTCTTCGGTGGTCGGCTCATGGTCGAGGGTTTGTGACAAGTGGCGGGCTGCCATCAGATGGAGATTGATCTCCCTGAGCACATGGATCGGCAGACGTATGGTACGAGTCTGATTCATGATCGCCCGCTCAATAGTCTGCCGGATCCACCAGGTGGCGTAGGTGGAAAAACGGAAGCCGCGTTCGGGATCGTACTTCTCCACCGCGCGAATGAGGCCGAGGTTGCCTTCTTCGATAAGGTCCAGCAGGACGAGGCCTCGATGGAGATAACGACGAGCAATGTTGACGACCAGACGCAGATTGCTCTCAATCATGCGCTTACGTCCTGCCTCGTCTCCTTGCTGGGCCAGGCGCGCATAATGAACCTCTTCCTCTGCGCTCAACAGGGGAGAAAAGCCAATCTCGTTCAGGTATAGGCGGGTGGCATCCAACTGACCATCTGGAATAATGCCTGCCTCGAAAGCGTTCTCCTCATCAAACTCGTCATCCAGCGTATCCAGATCCAGCGCTTGATCGGTATCAACCTCCGGTATCCGTGCTTCCTTTTGCTCTTCCTCAGGAACACTTTCACGGTTCGTTTCTCGTTTATCCATATCCACCCCTTCAGGAACCTTGTTTCGGCAGATAACGCAGCGGGTCAACCGGCTTGCCGTCGTGACGGATTTCAAAGTGAAGGACGACTCCCTCCTTGCCGCTATCACCCATTTCGGCAATTTTCTGACCCTGCTTTACAGTGCTGCCTTCCTTGACCAGCAGACGGCGATTATGGCCATAGGCACTGAGATAATGAGCGTCGTGTTTGATGATGACAAGGTTGCCATAACCAATGAGGCCATTGCCACTGTACACCACTTTCCCTGATGCGGCAGCCAAGACAGGCTGGCCAAGTTTACCAGCGATATCCAGACCTTTTCTTCCCGAGTTAGGTCCAAAGGAGGTTCGTAAAGTACCACTTGTCGGCCAGCGCCAGGCAATATTTGTTCTTTGGAGGTGCTGCCCCTTTTTTTCAACCTTGCCTGGGACAGGTGTAGGCGGCTGGTGAGTGATGTTGGGGGTTACAGGAGTTGACGCACGGCCTATTACCGCTCCCTGGGACACCGCAGGTGATGCTATTGAGGCCTTCGTACTCGGGACCGGTGATCCCCTCTGTGGCTCACGCGCAGTGGCCTGATAGGGAGGAATGATCAGGAGCTCCTGACCAACATAAATGGTATACGGTCGAGGAATGCTATTCCAGGCGGCAATTTCACGATGGTCATAACCGTAACGCCAGGCGATCGAATACAAGGTATCCCCCGGCTTGACGGCATAGACAATGAGATCAGTACGGGAGCCGATCGGCCGCATCTCACCACAGCCGGCCAGGAGAGCGGCGGCGATTGCGATTATTACTATCCACCGATTGAAATATCTTCTAGGCATTGCTTCCGTTGATAACCAAAAAATAGATCGCAATAACTGTAAGGATCAGGACCCAGCCGATACGATCAATATAGACCCTAAGCGTCTGTTCCATTTTTGGTCCGCCCCATTTCATCAGCCCCGCCACCAGATAAAAACGTGCTCCCCGCCCGACAATTGAGGCCATGACAAAGGGCAGAAAGGTCATCCCGATCACCCCGGCGCTGATAGTGAATACCTTATAGGGAACAGGGGAAAAACCGGCAAGTAAGATCGCCCAGAATCCCCAGGTTTCAAACCACTGACCTGCCCGTTGATAGGATCCCCAATAACCACTCTCACGAATCAGTGGTTCGACCATTTCAAAGGCGAAGACACCAATGAGATACCCGAACATACCGCCCAGTACCGAGGCCACGGTGGTAAGCAGAGCATAGCGCCAAGCCTTCTCCGGACTGGCCAGCGACATCGGCGCCAACATGACATCCGGAGGAACCGGGAAAAACGACGACTCGGCAAAACTCAAGGCTCCCAGAAAACGCGGAGCGTGACGATGACGGGACCAGACCAGCACCTTTTCGTACATAACAGAAAAGAGTTTCATCAAACCCGGGTACTCCATGAAAGTGCGTACTCTTCACCCATAGGGTATTCCGCCGAATCGAGAAGGCGGGGAAACTTTCCGGTCTTGCAACAAGTCTTGTGTGGAAGACAGAGAAATTCGAGGTGTTCTGACCGGGAGCTCATTTACAATACGTCTCAACTATCGGCACCGGAGAGCATGGGGACAAAGCTGACCATCTCCAGCACTTCCTGTGTAAATTCATTACCCTGACGAGAAATGGACAGCAACTGCTGCTGTCCGTTCCCACCAACGGGGATAATCAACCGGCCACCTTCGGCCAGCTGCTGTAACAATGCATCGGGGATTTGCGGCGGTGCGGCGGCAACCAGGATCGCATCAAACGGGGCCTGCGCCGCCCAGCCCTGATAGCCATCCCCATGGCGCAATCGTACATTGCCCAGTTTCAGGCTTTGCAGGTTGCGTCGTGCTCTTTCATATAAACCACTAATACGCTCAATACTAAAAAGCTGCGGCACCAGGGTGGCCAAAACGGCGCTCTGATAACCGCAGCCGCTACCGATCTCCAGCACCTTGCGAGGAGACACTTCCAGCACTACTTCTGTCATGCGCGCCACCACATAGGGTTGGGATATGGTTTGACCAAAACCGATGGGTAGTGCGGTGTCTTCATAGGCACGGGAAGCGAGCGCCTCATCGACGAAGATATGCCGCGGCAAGCTGCGAATAGCCTCCAGTACCTGAGGGTTGCCGATCCCCTTCTCAATCAAGCGCTGCACCAGACGCTCGCGTGTACGCCGGGATGTCATGCCGATCCCGAGAAACTCTTGTGACTGCATCAATTCAGTCCACCCCGCCCAGCCAATCAGCTACATCACCGATCACCCCGTGACGAGTGAGATCCACCTGTATCGGGCTCACCGAAACCCGCTGTTGGCGTACGGCATGGAAATCTGTCCCCGGTCCGGCATCCTGCTCCAGGCCAGCAGGCCCGATCCAGTAGATCGGGCGTCCTCGTGGGTCGGCCGCCTTGATCACTGCCTCAGCCTTGTGACGGTGTCCCAGCCGGGTCGCCTCAAAGCCCTGTAGGTCATCCCACGGCAGATCAGGCACATTGACGTTAAGGATAGTATCGCTCGGCAAAGGATGTTGAGTCATCCGCTCAATCAACAACAAAGCGACCCTGGCGGCCGTTTCATAATGAACAAATTCATGGCCAGACAGAGCGCAAAGGGAGACGGCGATAGCCGGGAGACCAAGAAACCGTCCCTCCATGGCTGCCGCCACGGTACCTGAGTAGAGGACATCGTCACCGAGATTCGCCCCTGCATTGATCCCTGAGACAACCATGTCCGGCTCCTGCTCGAGCATTCCGGTGATTGCCAGGTGGACACAGTCGGTCGGTGTTCCCTCGACACGGTAAAATCCGTTATCGGTGCGATGCGCACGGATTGGCGTATCGAGAGTCAGCGAGTTGCTGGCACCGCTGCGGTCCCGTTCCGGTGCCACTACGGTGATCTCGGCAATCGTGGCCAGATTCGTTGCCAGGCAGTTGATTCCCGGGGCCAGATAACCGTCGTCGTTACTGATTAGGATGTGCATTCTTGTTTTCCAGCGGTCCGCAGCGTCCTTGATAATCTACGACGAACCGCCCAGCTGTCGTTATCGTTGTGCCTACTATACAGTCCGTCGCCCGATCCATGAAGCCCAGCATGAAAAACAGTGTGGTAAACTTTATCTTCCGATGCGACCCAGTTCTCACTTCCGGATCGAGCAATGAGTAAACACGGCAAACCGACAAACGAGGACAAGGCTCTGTTCCGCGCCGCAGTCGCGGATGCTGTGCCACTACGCCATCAGCAAGTCCAGCCCGCTCGCCCAGCCCCACCGCCCATCCCGCGCCAGCGTCAAGTTGATGAGGAACGGGTGCTCGAAGACATGCTCTCTGACAGCCTCGATCCGCACGAGCTGGAAACCGGCGAAGAGCTACTCTATTGCCGGCCTGGTCTGCAGCATAGCGTTCTGCGCAAGTTACGGCGTGGCCACTACAGCGTCGGCCCGGAATTGGACCTGCACGGAATGCGAGTGGTTGAGGCGCGTCAGGCATTAAGTGCTTTCCTGCAACAGGCCCTGGCCCACGACACCCGGGTGGTTCGCATCGTCCATGGTAAGGGCAACGGCTCTCTCAACAAACAACCCGTGCTCAAGGGCAAGGTCAACCACTGGCTGCGCCAGCGCATCGAAGTGCTGGCCTTCTGCTCGGCCCGGCCGGTCGACGGCGGCACCGGTGCCATCTACGTCCTGCTGCGGCGGGCTCATCGATAAAGCAAAGAGATCTCACCGCAAAGGAGCAAACGCTGCCATGAATGGCGGCGTTTGCGCCTTTACAGTGGAATATTTTTACCCATGTGACGCGGCGTTGGTGGTAATGACGATCTCGCGCAGGACACTGGTGGCGTAGGCGCCTGGCGGCAGGTCGAACTGCAGCTGCAGGGTTTTATCGTCCAGCCACTGCCACTGCAGTTTTTTGGCCGGCAGGCGCAGGGCGCGCCGCTCCTGTTCCATCCCGGCCTCCTCCAGGCCGGCTTTCCAGACATCATCCCCCTCGAGCACGCCGAGCTCGAATGCCTGCGCCTCTGCCAGACTGGTGGGCCTTCCCCTCCCCCACAGCGGTCCGGTCGGGTGGAGTTGCCCGGCGGCGATGCGCTTCTCCACATCAGCGCCGATGAGGCGCACGCTGAAGCAACTGGTGCTCCCCTCCTGCATCAGCGACTCACCGGGCAGCGCCCGGTTCCAGCTGCCTGCGGCCACCCGGGCGGAGAGCACCTTGTTGAACAAATAGGAACGAGCGGCGGAGAGATAGAGACTGCGCTTGTGACGAATATTCTCGCGCCACTCACCGCGGAACATTGCCGCCGCCATCGCCAGGTTACCGAAATCGTGGCCGAAACGCTGCTCGCCGAAGTAGTTGGGTACCCCATCGGCGGCAATCCGCCGCAGCCGCTGTTCCAGATCCTCGCAGGCTCCCTGTAGCTCCCGCAACGTCAAGGTAAAGCGATTCTCACGCAGCGCACCGCGCTTGAGTTTGCGTCCGTGGCGGTCAATCGCGAGAAAGGTAATATCCTCCGAGGCGAGCTGCCGCCAGTCGGGCTCAGCCTTTCCGGATAGGTTGACGGTGAAGACTTGGCTGGTGATCGCATGACGATCCTTGAGCCCGGCATAACCTACCTCGACCAGCGGCACACCGGCCAGGGCGGCAATCTCCCGCGCCAGCCACTCGGTGTTGGTGTTGCGCTTGCGCACATGCAGCCAGGCGTGATTACCTGCACCATCCGGGGCAAAGCCGATCTCCTCCTCGACGATGAAGTCTTCGGGACGGCTCCGGATTACCGCATGGCACGGCGGTTCGCCCAGCGCGTGGACCCACTCCAGCGCCAGCCCCTCAGGCAGGGAAAATGCAGGTTTGCTCATCGGCTCAGCAACACCACGGCATGGGCGGCGATCCCCTCCTCGCGCCCGGCAAAGCCCAGCTTCTCGGTAGTGGTCGCCTTGACATTGACCTGGTCCAATTCGGCCTGCAGGTCGGCGGCCAGGTTGGTCCGCATCGACTCGGTATGCGGCGCGAGCTTCGGTGCCTGGGCAATGATCGTCATGTCCGCGTTTCCAAGGGTGTATCCCTGCTCCTGCAACAAGGAGACAACATGACGCAGCAGGATGCGGCTATCGATATTCTCGAACTCGGCACTGGTGTCGGGAAAATGACGGCCGATATCGCCCAGCGCCGCCGCACCAAGCAGTGCATCGCACAGGGCGTGGATCAGGACATCACCGTCCGAATGCGCGGCAAAGGTGTGGCTGTGCGCAATGCGTACCCCGCCAAGGACGATATGGTCGCCGCCGGTAAAGGCATGAACGTCGTAGCCGTGTCCGATTCTCATAGGCTTACTCCTGAAAAGAACATTTCAACGCAAAGACGCAAAGGTTCTTATGTCGGCAGATTAACAGGTGATCCGGGAGTCTTTCACCGCACAATTTCACAAAGAAATATTTAGTCCGTACGCTCCGTGTATCCTGTGGCCATTCAGCAATATCCTTTGCGTCTTCGCGCCTTTACGTTAGTCTTTTTCTTGCTGTGCCAAGTATAACTGCGCGAGCATGAGATCCTGCGGGCGGGTGATCTTGATGTTGTCGCCGTGCCCTTCAACCATCTTCGGCACCTTGCCCGCCAGTTCCATCGCCGAGGCATCGTCGGTGACGAGTTGGTTGTTTCGCAGAGCCGTGTCGAGGGCATCGTACAGCTCGCCAAGGCGGAACATCTGCGGGGTCAGCGCCCGCCACAGGTGGTCACGGGGGACCGTCTCAATCACCGTATCATCCGCTGCGGTGCGTTTCATGGTATCAGCCACCGGCAAGCCAAGCAGACCGCCGACCGGATGATCACTCAAACTTTGAATAAGGTGGTCGAGATCCTCGTGGCGCAGGCAAGGACGTGCTGCATCATGCACCAGCACCCAGTCATCCTCAGCGGCCTGTGTACGCAGCACTTGCAATGCATTCAGTACCGAGTGGCAACGCTCTTCGCCGCCCGGTGCAGTGACAAGCTTCGGATGCGTGAGAGCCAGCGCCTGCCAGTATGGATCGCCCTCGGTGAGCACTACCACCACACCGCTGATCCGCGGATGCTCGAGAAACCGCACCAGCGTATGCTCCAGCACCGTCTTGCCATGCAACAAAAGATACTGCTTCGGCCGGTCCGACTGCATCCGCCTGCCAACGCCAGCAGCCGGGATCACCGCCCAGTATTTTTGTATTTCAGTCATAAAATGCTTCTAAACCATTTCACCGCAAAGGAAATGCGTTTATGAATAGCCCAGGAACACACGTAATACACGGACATTGATAATGAAGTGATCGTTGTACTCGGACTCATTGCAGCGGTTCATTTCACAAAAAACTTCGGTGTGTTCCGTGTAGTGCGCGTCCATTAACCCTTTGCGTACTTCGCGCCTTTGCGGTGAGATTAATCTTCCACGACCTGGAAAAAGGTCTCGTCTTTTTTAATCATGCCGAGGTCGGATCGGGCACGCTCTTCGATCGCTTCCAGGCCCTGCTTGAGGTCGATCACCTCAGCTTCCAGGGCATGGTTACGCTCTGTCAGATGTTCATTCTCCACCCTCTGTTCTTGTACCTTGGCGTTGAGCTGCCAGTAACGCAACAGTCCTCCGTTGCCGAACCACAGGGTATACTGCAGAATCAACAGCAGGCCAAACAGGATGGTAGCTAGCCATTTCATAGTTCAGATAAAAACAGGCCCGGGCAACCTGAGGTTGACCGGGCCTGTTCCGCAGAATCTGCGACTTACTCCCCTTTCAGGTTATAGAACGCCTCGCGTCCCGGAAACCGGGCTTTTTCACCCAACGCTTCGGCAATACGAATCAGGCGGTTGTACTTGGCTACACGATCCGAGCGGGACATGGAACCAGTCTTAATCTGGCCCGCGTTGGTGGCAACAGCCAGGTCGGCAATAGTGGTGTCCTCAGTCTCACCTGAGCGGTGGGAAACCACGGCGGTATAGCCTGCATCCTTGGCCATCTGAATTGCCTCCAGGGTCTCGGTCAGGGTGCCGATCTGGTTAACCTTAATCAGGATGGAGTTCCCAATATCCTTCTCAATACCTTCCTTGAGGATCGCCGGATTGGTTACAAATAGGTCGTCACCGACCAACTGCACCTTCTTACCGAGCTTTTCGGTCAGCAGTTTCCAGCCGTCCCAGTCGCTCTCGTCCATGCCATCCTCGATAGAGATAATCGGGTATTTTTCGACCCAATCGGCTAGCAGATCGACGAATTCAGCAGCGGTCATCTCCTTGCCCTCGGAGGCCAGGACATATTTGCCGTCCTTGTAGAACTCGGAGCTGGCGGCATCGATAGCGATCATGATGTCTTCACCCGCCTTGTAGCCGGCCTTGTCGATAGCCTCCAGAATCACCTGGATCGCCTCTTCGTTGGAGGAGAGATCCGGAGCAAAACCGCCCTCATCCCCCACGGCGGTGTTCATGCCCTTCGCGCTCAGCACCTTTTTCAGAGCATGGAACACCTCGGCGCCGTAGCGGATCGCCTCGTTGATGTTAGGTGCACCCACCGGCACGATCATAAATTCCTGCAGGTCAACGCTGTTGTCGGCATGCTCACCACCGTTGATGATATTCATCATCGGAAGCGGAAGAGTGAATTCCTTGCTCTTGTCTACAGCCAGATAGCGATAGAGCGGCATCTCATGAGCAGCGGCAGCAGCCTTGGCCGCAGCCAGGGAGACGGCGAGGATGGCGTTGGCGCCGAGCTGGCTCTTGTTCGGGGTGCCGTCCAGTTCGATCATCGCCTGGTCGATGGCCTTCTGGTCACCGGCATCCATACCAATCAAAGCCTTGGCAATGCGGCCATTGACGTTGGCCACAGCGTCAAGTACACCCTTACCGCCGAATCGCTCAGCATCATTATCACGCAGTTCGATGGCCTCGCGAGAACCGGTAGAGGCACCGGAGGGTACCGCAGCGCGCCCAAGGGCGCCGCCAGCGAGGATGACGTCGGCTTCTACCGTCGGATTACCGCGGGAGTCGATGATTTCACGGGCACGTACGTCGATGATCTGGGTTTTGTTGTCGCTCATTGAAGTTCCACTATCCACATTTTTGTTGATTAACTGCTGATAAATTCTGACGGAGAAAGAGTCCGGTGATCATTGCACGCTTTGCGCGCCGCCCCCTCGCATCTTTTCCCTCGTCCCTTTCTTGCTTACTCCTGTTCGATAAAGCCTTGTGCCTTAACCACATCATCCAGAGCCTTGAGCGTGGCAAGTAAAGGCTTGAGCTGTCCCAGCGGCCACATGTTGGGGCCGTCGGAGAGACCCTTGTCCGGATCCGGGTGGGTCTCCATGAACAACCCGGCGATACCGCTGGCTACCGCGGCACGGGCCAGTACCGGCACGAATTCGCGCTGGCCGCCTGAAGCCCCCCCCAATCCGCCCGGTTGCTGCACCGAATGGGTGGCATCGAACACCACTGGGCAACCGGTGTTACGCATCACGGCCAGACCACGCATGTCGCTGATCAGCGTATTATAGCCAAACGAGACACCACGTTCGCAGACCATGATCTGCTCATTTCCCACAGCACGCGCCTTCTCCACGACATTCAGCATGTCCCACGGGGCAAGAAACTGTCCCTTCTTGATATTCACCGGGCGCCCCTGGCGTGCGACCTCCTGGATGAAATTCGTCTGGCGACAGAGGAATGCCGGGGTCTGCAACACATCCACCACGGAGGCGACCTCGCCCAACGGGGTATCCTCGTGGATATCGGTGAGTACCGGCACACCGTACTGTTTCTTGACCTTCTCCAGGATAGCCAAGCCCTTCTCCAACCCCGGACCGCGGAAACTGTCTCCAGAGGTGCGGTTAGCCTTGTCAAAGGAAGACTTGAAGATAAAGGGGATACCAAGCTCATTACAGAGAGATTGCAACTCACCAGCAGTATCGAGCACGAGTTGTTCGCTTTCGATGACGCAGGGGCCGGCAATCAGGAACAGGGGCCGGTCCAGGCCAGCCTCAAACCCACATAATTCCATCAAACGTTGTGCTCCTTAGCCTGCGTGCGCGCGGCGGTAACGAAACCACTGAACAGCGGGTGACCATCACGCGGTGTGGAGGTGAATTCGGGGTGGAACTGACAAGCCACAAACCAGGGATGATCGGGCAGCTCTACCACCTCAACCAGACTCCGATCCTCGGACAGTCCGGCAAACACCAGCCCGACCTCGCTCAGGCGATTGCGGTAGTTGTTGTTGAACTCGTAACGGTGGCGATGGCGCTCGACGATGGTCTCCTTGCCATAAAGCTCGCGCACCCGAGTGCCATCGAGCAAATGACAAGGCTGGCCACCAAGACGCATGGTGCCGCCTAGATCGGAATCGGCAGAGCGCATCTCCACCTTGCCCTCAGGATTGACCCATTCGGTAATCAGAGCGATGACCGGGTGAGCTGCCTGAGGTTTGAATTCGGTGCTGTGGGCGCCAGTCAGGCCGGCGACATTGCGTGCGTATTCGATAACCGCGACCTGCATACCGAGACAGATACCGAGATACGGTATCCGGTTCTCGCGGGCATAACGCACGGTGGCAATTTTACCCTCCACGCCACGTTCACCGAATCCACCCGGTACAAGGATAGCGTCCATCCCCTTGAGACAGTCAGTGCCGGTTTTCTCGATCTCTTCAGAATCGATGTAGACGATCTTTACTTTGGTGCGAGTCTGGATCCCGGCGTGGATCAGTGACTCCGAGAGCGACTTGTAGGCCTCAGTCAGATCGACGTACTTGCCGACCATGGCGATGGTCACTTCACCGGTGGGGTGCTGCAGCGCATCGAGTACGTTTTCCCATTCCGAAAGGTCGGCGGGTTTAGCATCGATGCGTAGCTTTTCCACCACGATGTCATCCAGCCCCTGCTTGTGCAGCTCCAACGGGATCTTGTAGATGGTATCCACATCGACGCAGGAGATGACGGCCCGCTCCTCGACATTGGTAAAGAGGGCAATCTTGCGCTTTTCATCCTCAGGCACTGGGCGGTCGGCGCGGCACACCAGGATATCGGGCTGAATGCCGATGGAGCGCAGCTCTTTCACCGAGTGCTGGGTTGGCTTGGTCTTGAGTTCGCCGGCGGTGGGAATATACGGCAGCAGTGTCAGGTGCATGAACAGCACATTGTCATGGCCCAGTTCGACTGCCATCTGGCGAATCGCCTCGAGGAAGGGGAGCGACTCTATGTCGCCCACGGTCCCGCCGATCTCCACCATCGCCACATCGTAACCTTCAGCACCGGCCTTGACCGATTTCTTGATCTCATCGGTGATGTGCGGAATGACCTGCACCGTACCACCGAGGTAGTCACCACGGCGCTCCTTGCGGATGACATTTTCGTAGATGCGGCCCGTGGTGAAGTTATTGCGCTGGGTCATGGTGGTGCGGACAAAGCGCTCGTAATGACCCAGGTCCAGATCAGTCTCCGCCCCATCATCGGTAACGAATACCTCACCGTGCTGAAACGGGCTCATGGTGCCTGGGTCAACATTGATGTAGGGGTCGAGCTTGAGCATGGTGATAGAGAGGCCGCGAGCCTCGAGAATGGCAGCAAGGGAGGCCGAAGCGATGCCCTTACCCAGAGAAGAAACAACACCGCCCGTAATAAAGATGTACTTCGTCATGAAAACGTCTGGATTCTGAGGTAAAGGGAAAATAGTTGGCGCTTCCGTAACCGACGCCGTCGGCGCTGGGTACCCGTCAATTGTCCTTGTTTTGCCAATCTTTTTCAATGACCAGTGTAGCGGCAACGGGATTTTAACTGATTGCCATGCCCAATCATCCACTTTGCGGGCCCGGAACGCATCGGGAGCATGGAAATGCAGTGCAACCGTCACAAGTCAGCTCACTCGCTCCGCGCGCCCTTCGGCAGATGGGAGTGGAGATTCGCCGTGTAAGCCGGGCAGCCTCAACACAGCATGCAACACGTTACCAATCGAAAACAACCCCCTCCTCCCCGGGCGCCGCGGCAACATCCGCCGCGCTGCAAAGCCCTGGCACCTGTGCCAGCTTCCCATCCAGATAAATCAGAGGCCGGCAACGGCGCTCCCAGGGTGGCACCCCGGCCTCCTGATAGAGTTTTTTCAACTCATGGCTGCCAGCCCTGCCAACAGGCTGCAGCCGCTCCCCGCCCACTCGCCAACGAACCGTGCAGCTCGCGGCCTGTAACTTCTGCAGACTGACGCCCTCCCCCAGCATCCTCCTGCTACGCAGCATACCCAAGCCATGCGGCAAACGTTGTTCACTCTCCCTGTTCCACGGCAATTCCACTAAAGGATCAGGCATGGCAAGGGGCGCCAGCAGATAGAGACGATCGCGATAACGGCGCACCTCGGCCCCGCACCAGGCCACCAACGGCATGGCATCTGGTGAGGCAGGGAGCACCTCTTCGATGATGCGATGGAGGTGGCGGTGATCCGGCAAGGGGAGACCCCGTTGGCGAATAGCGTAACGTAGCAGATTGCGACAGCGCTCTGGCGACAGGCGCCTCAGCGCATCCACCGACAAGGTGGCCTGCTCCCGTTCAATATGCGCCAGATCCTGTAACGCCAGTTCATCGAGGAGGATGCTACTCTCGGCAAAATGGCCCGCACTGCGGGCGAGAACCTCACGGATTCCCTCACGCCGTTCAGCCAGTTGCGGCAGCAGGGTGTGGCGTAACCAGTTGCGCTCCAGACCGGTATCGAAGTTGCTTGGATCCTCAATCCATGAGAGCCCCTCACCCTCGGCGTGGCACCTCAACGCCTCACGCGGTTGTTCCAGCAGAGGTCGGGCGATCATGCCTCGGCAAAAAGGACGCCACAGCGGCATCGCCGCCAGACCGTGAACTCCGCCGCCGCGGAGCATTTGCAACAACAGGGTTTCAGCCTGGTCATCACGATGATGCGCGGTAAGCAGCATCTCGCCCTCGCCCAGCACCTCATCGAATACCCGATAACGGGCATGACGCGCCGCCGCCTCGAGGCCGTGCTCCCCCAGCTGTGTTACCTCCACCCGACGCAACTCGATTGACACACCCAGCCGCTCACAAAACGTGCGACATTGTGACGACCATTCGCTGGAATGTTCAGAGAGTCCATGATCAATATGCAGTGCGGAAATTTTGCCGGCAAATTCATGGCCCAAGCCAGCCATAAGATGCAACAGTACGGTGGAGTCGAGACCACCGCTGAAGGCGACAAGGTAGCGACGGGCAGGCGGCAGTGCCCGCAGGGTGGAAAGGAGATGTTGCCGGAGCGATTGCGGCATGGCTTTTAAAGATTATTCACCGCAAAGGCGCAAAGGTTGCAAAGAAAAACACCTTTAATGGCCACGGAGCGCACAGAAGATGAAAGATCAAAACCTATTGTGCTTGTCTTTCCCAGGGTCTTGGACCTGCATTCACCGGAATGACAAGAAATAACCAATGTCCGTGTCTTCTATGTGTTCCGTGGCCATGTGTTTCTTTTCCTTTGCGCCTTTGCGGTGAACCGGTTATTTCACCTCGAAGTTGCCGAAGGACATCAACCGTTGGTAGCGCTGTGTCAGCAACTGGTCGAGGTCGAGGCGAGTGAGTTCGTCGAGTTTCTCGACCAGGGCCTGTTTGACGTTAGTGGTCATCACTTCGACATCGCGGTGTGCACCGCCGAGGGGTTCGGGGATGATATGGTCGATGAGACCGAGCTCCTTAAGACGCCCGGAGGTGATACCCAGAGCCTCGGCCGCATCGGAGGCCTTTTCTGCACTTTTCCACAAAATGGAGGCACAGCCTTCGGGCGAGATCACCGAATAGGTACTGTAGTCCAGCATCATCACCCGATCACCGACACCGATGGCCAAGGCACCACCGGAGCCACCCTCACCGATCACGGTACAGATAATTGGTGTCTTGAGACTGGACATCACCAGCAAGTTACGGGCTATGGCCTCGGACTGGCCGCGCTCCTCGGCACCGACCCCGGGATACGCGCCGGGGGTATCGATGAAGGTCAGGATCGGCAGCTTGAAGCGCTCAGCCATCTCCATCAGGCGTAATGCCTTGCGATAGCCCTCGGGACGGGGCATACCGAAGTTGCGAATCACCTTCTCCTTGGTATCACGCCCCTTTTGCTGACCGATAACCATCACCGGCTTGTCGTCGATACGGGCCACGCCGGCAACAATAGACTTGTCATCCGCATAGGCACGATCACCGTGCAGCTCTTCGAAATCGGTGAAAATGGCGTCGATATAGTCCTGGGTATAGGGGCGCTGAGGGTGGCGCGCCAATTGCGAGATCTGCCAGGCATTAAGGTTGGAGAAAATAGACTTGGTCAGGCTCTTGCTCTTGGCCTCGAGGCGTGCGATCTCTTCACCGATGTTAATTTCGGCGTCGTCGCCAACGAAGCGCAATTCATCGATCTTGGCCTCAAGCTCGGCGATCGGTTGTTCAAATTCGAGAAAATTCAGGTTCATAATGTTCTGTTGGTTCGCGTCAGCTGTATGATTGATATTATGCGAATAGGCAAATTATACGTGACAGGATAGACCTTTGTCGCGTCCAATTGGTCACACTATCGATACTCTATGCGTACTTTTTCCTCACCAAGCAGCTGACGCAGTCGATTCACCAGTTCATCGCTGGGGCGAATCCGCCACTCCTTGCCCAGATTGACTCTCGCCGTAGCCTCGCCGCTGGCATAATCGAGCGCTATCGGGCAGCCCCCATCACGAAAGGGGGTAAGGACCCTGGTCAAGGAGGATAGCAGACCGTTGGCCGCCTCCTCCTGCCCTACCTGCAGCAGCAACCGTTTGGCATGCTGCTCTCGTGCGCGCTCCATGTCATAGACCTCATTGACCCGCATCGCCAGGCCACCGGCATAGTCATCGTGGCGCACCTCGCCGGTAACCACAATCACTTTGTCCTTGCCCAGGACATCATGATAGCGGGCATAGGTATCGCCAAACAGGGTCACCTCGATGCGGCCAGTCCGATCATCAATGGTGACAAAGGCCATTTTGTCGCCACGTTTGGTAGGACGGGTGCGCAGGGCGATGATAAGGCCGGCCAGCGTCATGGTTTTGGCCTTGTCGGCACTGAGATCGGCTAGCCTGCAGGAGGTGAAGGCGCGCAACTCACTTTCGTACTTGTTGATGGGGTGTCCGGTGAGATAAAGACCCAGCGTCTCCTTCTCTCCGGCAAGCCGGGTATCCTCGTCCCAGTCCGGTACCTCATCGAAACTGGCCGGGCTCTCCTCCAGCACCTCGGTATCGAAGCCGAACATATCACCGGTGCCCGAGGCCTGCGCCCGGGTCTCCTGTTCAGCCATCTGCAGTGCCTGCGGCAGCACCGCCATCAGTGTGGCGCGATTCGGTCCATGCTTGTCCAGGGCACCGGCGCGGATCAATGATTCCAGAACCCGGCGATTTGCCTTTTTGGTATCGATACGACGGCAAAAGGCGAACAAATCCTTGAACGGCCCTCCCGCTTCCTGCTCAGTAACGATCCCCTCGATGGCTCCCTCGCCCACCCCTTTGATAGCACCAAGGCCGTAGACCACGGCGCCGCTCTCATCGACAGTGAACTTATAGGAACTGGTGTTGACCGATGGTGACACCACCTTGAGTCCCATCTCATGGCACTCCTCGATCAGGGTCACCACCTTGTCGGTATTATCCATATCCGCCGAGAGTACCGCCGCCATGAATTCCGCCGGGTAATGGGCCTTGAGCCAGAGGGTCTGGTAGGAGACCAGTGCATAGGCGGCGGAGTGGGACTTGTTGAAACCGTAGCCGGCGAACTTTTCCATCAGATCGAAGATGTAGGTGGCTGTCGTTTCCTCCACTCCACGCTCAACCGAACCTGTGGTGAAGGTCTCACGTTGCTTGGCCATCTCCTCGGGCTTTTTCTTGCCCATGGCGCGGCGCAACAGATCGGCGCCGCCGAGGGAGTAGCCGGCCAACACCTGGGCGATACGCTGTACCTGTTCCTGGTAGAGAATAATACCGTAGGTGGGCTTTAGCACCGGCTCCAGGTCCGGGTGGGGATAGGCTACGGCGGCCAGACCCTTTTTGCGGGCGATAAAGTCATCCACCATCCCCGACTGCAGCGGTCCGGGGCGGAACAGCGCCACCAGCGCGATGATGTCCTCGAAGCAATCCGGCTGAAGGCGGGTGATGAGGTCCTTCATGCCACGGGATTCGAGCTGGAATACCGCGGTTGTTTTGGCCGCCTTGAGGTTGACGAAGCTCAACTTGTCATCCAGCGGAATGTCGCTGATATCGGGACAGCCCGCCTCATCCTTGCCCTTGAGCCTGAGGGTGCGGCGGATGTTCTCCAGCGCCCAGTCAATGATGGTCAGGGTGCGCAGGCCGAGGAAGTCGAACTTCACCAGGCCAACTGATTCCACGTCGTTCTTGTCGAACTGGGTGACGATGCTCTGGCCACCTTCTTCGCAGTAGAGCGGCGAGAAATCCGTCAGTTCGGTGGGGGCGATGACCACACCGCCGGCGTGTTTGCCGGCGTTACGGGTGATGCCCTCGAGCTTCATCGCCATGTCGAGCAGTGCAGTCACCTCCTCATCCCTGTCGTAACGGTCCTTGAGCTCCGGCTCCTGCTCTAGGGCTTTTTCCAGGGTCATGCCGATCTCGAACGGGATCAGCTTGGCGATGGTGTCGACAAAACCGTAGGGGTGGCCAAGCACCCGGCCCACGTCACGCACCACCGCCTTGGCCGCCATGGTGCCGTAAGTGATGATCTGCGAGACCTTCTCACGGCCATAGTGCTGCGCCACGTAGTCGATGACACGGTCGCGACCTTCCATGCAGAAGTCGATATCGAAGTCAGGCATGGAGACGCGTTCCGGATTAAGGAAGCGTTCGAACAGCAGATCGTAGGCGAGAGGATCGAGGTCGGTGATGGTCAAGGCATAAGCCACCAGCGAGCCGGCACCGGAACCGCGCCCCGGACCCACCGGCACGCCGTTGTTCTTACCCCACTGGATAAAATCAGCAACGATGAGGAAGTAACCGGGGAAACCCATCTGGATAATGACGTCGAGCTCCATCTCCAGGCGCTCATCGTAGGGCTTGCGCTTCTCGGCAAAGTTGGGGGCGCTGCGATCGAGCAGTTTGTCCAGGCGTAATTCCAACCCCTCGTACGAGGCCTTGCGAAAGTACTCATCCATGGTCAGCCCTTCCGGGATCGGGAACTCCGGCAGGAAGTATTCACCCAGACGTAGCTCTACGCTGCACCGACGGGCGATCTCCACAGTATTTTCCAGTGCCTCAGGGATGTCGGCAAAAAGCTCCGCCATCTCCTCGGGGCTACGCAGGTACTGCTGCGCACTGTAGCGATGAGTGCGACGAGGGTCGTCGAGGGTACGGCTGTCATGGATGCAGACGCGCACCTCATGGGCATCAAAGTCATCCTCCTTGAGAAAGCGCACGTCGTTGGTCGCCACCACCGGCACACCCATCACTGCGGCCATCTCCACTGCCGCGTGCAGATAATTCTCCTCTCCCTCGCGGCCGGTGCGCTGCAACTCCAGGTAATAGTTATCAGCAAACAGACGTAACCAGTCGGTGATCAGCTCGGCTGCAACATCACGCTTACCGGCCAGCAGTGCCTGCCCCACATCCCCTTCCCGCCCACCGGAAAGGGCAATGAGGCCTCCAGTCTGGCCCGTGAGCCACTCGCGCTTGAGGATGGGGATACCTCGATGCTGGTTTTCGATATAGCTTCGCGAAACCAGTCGGGTAAGATTGCGATAGCCCTCCTGACTTTTGCACAGTAACACCATGCGTGTCGGCAGGGTCGGCTCGGCCGGATTCTCCATCCACACATCGACGCCGATGATGGGTTTGAGGCCCGCACCCTGCGCCGCCGAGTAGAACTTGACCATGGCGAACAAATTGCACTGATCCGTCAGGGCGACCGCCGGCATCCCCGCCTCGCGCACGGCCTTCATCAAGGGCTTGATGCGGACCAGACCGTCGGCCAGGGAATATTCTGTGTGAACTCTAAGGTGAACGAATTGGGCGGACATGGGGACGCAAGTTACCCCTCAGCGGCAGACAGAACAAGTCTTGACAGACACATGTCGTGGAATATCTCCGAAAGGCAGGGAACCCATGACCAAGAAACACGCGGAAGGGAAGAATCCATTTACCTAACCGGACTTGTTCAAACACGGCTATTACGGGCGCCACAGCCAAAAAACCCCATATTCGCCAGTGTTTTCACCTTGCCAACAACTGTCCCAACGTGACCTACAACGGAAGTTAGTGAGAGCGTATTTATTCGTCAGTGTATTCCGTGTGTTCCGCGGCCATCCAGGCGATGGTGTAACTACTCTGCTTCCAACGCACGCGCCACCGGCCCGAAACTGCGGCGGTGGATGGGGGTGACACCCAGGGCGGTCAGGGCCTCGATGTGACTTTTGGTCGGGTAGCCCTTGTGCCCGGCAAGCCCATACCCAGGATACTGAAGGTCCAGTTCCACCATCTCCCGGTCACGGGTGACCTTGGCGAGGATCGAGGCGGCGCTGATCGCCGGGATCTTGCTGTCGCCCTTGATCACGAACTCACAACTACAGGGGAGTGTCGGACAGCGGTTGCCATCGATGAGTGCATGCTCAGGTTGTGGCGTGAGCCCTGCCACCGCCCGCTGCATCGCCACCATGGTCGCCTGCAAAATGTTCAGCTCGTCGATCTCCACCACCTCGCACCGACCGATGGCCCAGCACAGCGCCTTCTCTTTTATCTCGTCGAACAGCCGTTCACGTTTTTTC